>CAMIVR010000025.1 GCA_946402065.1 uncultured Brevibacillus sp.
TTAATACGCTTCTTTTAAATTACTCAGAAAAAATTACAGGTTCTTCAGTGGCCTCTGGAAATTGAGGCCTCTTTTTCTGTTTTAGGCTTCTGCAAAAGCCTCATTTACATTCAAGTTGATTGGGCATGTCTGGTATAATAGCGGAGAGGAGGGGGATTTGATGAAAGGGTGGCATTGGAAAACAATTGCAGCCGTCTTATGCCTGGTGTTCGCTGCGACGGCAGTGCCTACCGGCAATTCAAAGGCCATGGCGGACATCGGCGATATCAAGGTCAAGGGCTCTGACCTGCTGCAAGCTCAGCCGGAGACGACATATCCAGGCGACGTGATTTTCGTCCGCAGCAAGCAAGTGACGGCAGTTACCATGTTTCAGGCGACGTACAAGCTGCGCAAGGCAGGAGATGAGTATGTTCGCTTTATTCCGATCCCGATCGATGTCAAACCAGGCGTTTACGCGCTGAAAGCGGCCGATCAGAAAACTGCGGTCAACATAACGGTCGCGGCAAAAACATTTGCCAATGACTCCATCACCGTGTCCAAGCAGATGAACAACATGCGCCAGAATACGAAGCGCATCGAAGCCGATCAGGTGAAAATCAACAAGGCGCGTTCCCAGTCCAACCCCGAACCGTATTTTACCAGCAAATTTATCGTGCCGGTCGATGGAACGCTGACTACCCCGTACGGCTACCAACGCATCGTCAATGGCAAGCTGGACAGCCGTCACCTGGCGATCGATATTGCCAATAAGACAGGTACGCCCGTGAAAGCGAGCAATGACGGAAAAGTCGTATTGGCGGATTCGATATACTTGACGGGCAATACGGTCATCATCGATCACGGCATCAACCTGTTTTCCTTCTACGGCCACATGTCCAAGCTGCATGTCAAAGCCGGGCAAATGGTCAAGCAGGGTGATGTGATCGGCGAAGTAGGAACAACCGGATTTTCAACGGGACCGCATCTGCATTACGGAATGCTGATCGGAAATACCTATATTAATCCCAACCCGTTTTTTGCAGGATCTCCCTATGAATGGAAAAAGTGAAACAAAACTGCGTGCTCCTTCGTCTTAATCGAGTGGAGCATTTTTTGTACGTACGGCGGATTTTGACGAATGATTTTCCAGAGGCAATTTTGATGGAAGGCAGGAAATAGACCGTGCGACGTGGAACAAGGAAAAAGATCAAATGCGCAGCTCCTCACTGTTGGAGGTTTAGTATATATGAAAATGAATGTACCGAAAAAAGTCTTGAATCAATTGGTAAGTTTTCTCGCCCCTTATGAGCAAGCGGTAGACGAGTTAAAATTAAAGGTAAAAGGGATCAAGTACGGTTTTCAAAAAAGCGGAAGGTATTCGCCGATTGAATTCGTTGTAGGGCGAGTGAAAAAGGTTGACAGTTTGCTGAAAAAAGCAGTCGAGAAAAACATCGACTTCACGAATGATTCCTGGCAGGAGAGAATTCACCAGGAGATTACCGACATTGCCGGCTTGCGTGTGGTCTGCCGCTATATTGACGATGTGCTGGAAGTCATGCAGCTGTTAAAGGAGCGGGAAGATTTCGTCGTTCAAGATGTGAAGGACTACATCGCCCATCCGAAAGAGTCCGGCTATCGCAGTATCCATATGATTGTTTCTTACACCGTATATCATGGCAGTGAAAAGAAAAAACTGTTTTGTGAGATCCAAATTCGTACACTAGGAATGAACTTTTGGGCGACAAATGAACATGAATTGCGCTACAAATACGATGGCAATATACCCGAACACGTATTGCAGCAGTTGAATCAAGCATCGACGATTACCAATCAGTTGGACGAGCTGATGAATAAGCTGCGTCTGGAAATTTTGACGCCTCCTCCGGTCGATCCGTCCCTGGAAGAGCGACTGGAAGAAATTTTTTCACTTTATGTAAAACAAGATTTTGATTCGGCTGCGCAGCTGTACCGTGAACATCTCAGCGGGTTCGAGGGCGCTTTTCAGGATAATCCCAAATTCAAAATGATTTACGATTTGCTTGGCAAGCGTTTTGGTGCGATCAGTACGTAAGTTGTCATTGCAAACGTTCAACCCGACAGAAAGGATACACGATACGATGAAATACACACTTTCTCTGTTGGTCTGTCTGACCTCCTTCTTTTTTGCAATGCACGTTTCTCCTGTACTGGCAGAGACGGAACTGACCGAAAGCAGCATGAACGGGCTATCGGCCATATTGATTGACGCTACAACGGGCGAGGTTCTTTTTCAAAAAAATCCGGACGAGAAATTGTATCCGGCGAGCATAACCAAAATCGCAACCGGGATTCTGGCGATTGAACAGGGGAATCCCGAAGACATCGTTACCGTCTCCAAAAAAGCGAGAGGCGTGGAGGGAACGCGTGTCTATCTGGCAGAAGGCGAACGCGTCACGATGGAAAAGCTGGAATACGGCTTGCTGATGAATTCAGGTAACGATGCTGCAATAGCCATTGCCGAACATATGTCTGGAAGTACGGAAGCATTCGGCGAGCGGTTGACGGCGTATGTCAAGGAAAAAGCGGGCGTGACCAACACCAATTTCACGAATCCGCACGGTCTGCATGACGATAACCACTATACAACTGCGGCAGACATGGCAAAAATCGCCCGCTATGCGATGCAAAACCCTACGTTTCGAAAAATTGTCGCAACCAAACGACTGCCCTGGAACGGTGCAGAGTGGCAGACTGTCATCGTCAACCACAACAAGCTGTTGAACGACTACGAGGGAGCGACTGGAATAAAGAACGGCTTTACCGATGAAGCGCACAGTACGTTGGTAGGATCGGCCAAACGCGGCCAAACCGAGCTGATCGCGGTTACGATGAAAGCGGATACGAGTGCAGCTACCTATAAAGATATTACCCAAATGCTCGATTATGGCTTTGCTCATTTCGAGACTGTCCAGGTTGCCAAAAAAGGCGAGGAATTCTATCCGAAAACAGCCGCAACCATGGATAGCAAAGCAAAAAGTGATGAAGCTAAATACATCGCCGGTGACGATTTGTACGTCACTGTTCCACGGGGAGCGGCGTATGTGAAGGAAGCGTCGCCTGGCGGAGAATTACTGGTCAAGCTCGGCGTAGACAAGGAATATTCACTCCCGTTGCTGAAGCTGATCGAGCCGGGACCGAAGCCCGCCGTGGAGCAGAAGAGCCGGGCGGTCAGAGTGGACTCCTCGCTGCCGCAGTACCTGTTGTTCTTTTTATGGCTCCTGTTTAACATCTATTTAATCATCTATGCTGTCCGTCGCTATCAAAAAAAGCGGCGGACGGTTATCGGTCAGCCGCTGCGCAAACGGGCTGACTGGCAATGATCGATTGGCCCCGCTTGGGGAAACGCGGGACATGCTAGGTTGAGAAAGAAGAGGGAGAATGAACTGGAGAATCGTCGTCTTGCTGGTCGGCGTTCTTGTGGCCGGGATAAGTCAGGGTCTGACGCTGCCGCTGCTGTCTTTGATTCTGGAAAAACAGGGAACTTCGGTACTGGTCAATGGCTTGAACGCTGCTGCCCTGTACATTGGAGCCATCCTGATCGTCTTGTTTGCTGTACCGCTGCTCCGCCGCTTCGGCTATAAAACGCTGATATTGGGCGGACTGGTTACAGTCCTGGCAAGTACGTTCGGCTTTGTCGTTTTTAGCGATCCGCTGTGGTGGATCGTCCTCCGCTTTTTGGTGGGAATGGGAGACAGCCTGCTCCATTACACGACGCAGACGTGGCTGACGGAAATGACACCGGAAAACCAGCGCGGGCGCATCATCTCGATGTACGGCATGATGTACGGTCTCGGGTTTGGGATTGGTCCGTTGGGAATAAACCTGCTGCCGTTTGGGCAGTGGGTGCCGTTTGTCGTTATGGGCGCTGCTTTGGCCATGACCGGCACGCTGTTCATGCCACTGCGAAACGAAAAGCCCGCCGTTTTGCCGGGGGAGCGCAATAGGATTCGATCATTCAAGCTCTACACGATGATCTGGTTCCCGGTGTTGGCTCCCTTGCTCTTTGGATTTATGGAGGCCGCTCTCAACGTCAATTTTCCCATCTACGCCGTCAAGCGGGGAATCTCTGAGGCGTGGATTTCCATCTTGCTGCCTGCTTTTGTCTTAGGCAGTCTGTTTTTTGAAGTGCCAATCGGCATTCTCAGTGACCGAATCGGGCCAAAAATCATCCTGCGGCTGTGTTCACTCGGCGGAGCCTTGGCTTTTCTGTGTATTCCGCTGTTTGGTGAAAGCAAGTTCGCCCTGCTGATCCTGCTGGTGATCGGCGGAATATTTGTCGGGTCGTTCTTTGCCCTTGGACTTGTTTACATGGCGGAGATTTTGCCGCGTGCCCTGCTGCCGGCCGGGAACATGCTCGCGTCTATTCACTACGATGCAGGCAGCCTGATCGGACCTGGCCTAAGCGGTGCCGGAATGGAGCTGTTTTCCAATCAGGCGCTGTTTTACATGCTAGGCGGCGCGTTGGTTTTGTTTGCTGGCGCTGAGCTGTTGTTTCGGCGGAAGCAGGTGGTGGACGAGGTTGAAATGCAAGAGTGATCATAAGGAGAATCGTGCAAAGGTGCAGGGATAGCCAGAAGTGGCTCCTGCACCTTTTTTCATCGGGAGCTGTCACAAAATAGCGACTGTCGGGTCAATAGTAGTAGAGGGTTATGAAAGGGGGGGAGCAGAATGGAAGAGGTGGAATTTGTTCCGGTCAGCCTTGCCTATAGAAAGGAAGCGATGCTGAGGGAGATCATGAAAGAGTATGGGGAAAATGTACTCCATTTCGTCTACTTGACAGTCAAAGATCGTACAATAGCCGAAGATATCGCCCAAGAGGTGTTCTTAAAGGTATATCGCAGCCTCGACACCTTTCGCGGCGAATGTTCGATGAAGACATGGGTATACAAAATCGCAAAGAGTTTACGCTTTATGGTGAAGCATTGCCAGCACGATTGTCACTGCATATGGATCGAATGCTGACGACTTCAACAGTGGCTGAGAGTACCTATACGCTCGATGTGAACGGACATTTTCCGCTAAAGGTTCCGTTTGCCGGAATGGAAATCCCCATTTACAAAGCATACTATGCCGATGGAAGACTGTACGATAAGTCTAGTTTTTCTAAGGGATAGCAGGGCATATCCAACCCTGGAAGGAAGAAACGGCCGAAGGGCAAACGAACTCGGCAGAAACTGTTTTCATATTGCAAACAAATATGTTTCGATTTCATACAGGCCCAAAAACAATTCTGTATGAAAAACAAACAAAATTGTTGAGGGAACTTTTGTGAATGGGCTGTACATACATAAAGAAATATCCGGCACAAATGTTGCATAGTTAAGGTATCAGTTGACGAACTAGATTCTGCAGAGAGGTAAAGGTGTGGGGAGGCAGGATATGGTAAAAAGCTGGCATAGCGAAAGTTCCAAAGCGGAAAGACTCAGCTTGGAAGCATGCTGCCAATCCGTTGCCGGATCGTGCGCTTCAAGTCAATACAGATAAAGTGGCTTGCAGTGAAATAAGTTCTATAAACCAGATAAGGGGATGAGGTAAAGCCATGGCAATGCTGCGACATGTAAAAGTTCTCGATTTTTCCAGACTGCTGCCGGGACCGTATGCGACGATGATGCTTGCCGATATGGGGGCGGAAGTTTTGCGAGTTGAATCGTTGACCATACCGGATCTTGTGCGGACGTTTCCGCCGTTTGACGGGGGTGAAACGGCAGCCCACACCTATCTGAATCGCTCAAAACGCTCGCTTGCGCTCGATTTGAAAAAGCCGGAAGCAATTGAACTGGTCAAGCAACTGATTATGGAGTACGATGTCGTTTTGGAGCAATTTCGCCCAGGTGTGATGGAGCGCCTGGGATTGGGTTATGCAGATTTGCGGGAAGTGAACCCGAGGTTGATATATTGCTCGCTTACCGGATATGGCCAAACGGGTCCGTACCAACACCGCCCGGGCCACGACAATAATTACGTATCGATCGCCGGTCTGGCAGACTTCTCCCGTCGCCGCGGCGAACGGCCTGTGCCCCAAGGCGTCCAGATCGCCGATGTCGCTGGTGGCTCTCTGCACTCGGTCATCGGGATTTTGGCTGCGATATTGCACCGCGAGCGTACAGGGGAGGGGCAGCATGTCGATGTGAGCATGACCGACGCGTCCTTTGCCCTTGCCGGCATGTATGGAGCGGGCTACCTCGCATGCCAGGTCGAACCGGAGGCCGAGGCGATGCTGTTGAACGGCGGTACATTCTACGACTATTACGAGACGAAAGACGGGCGTTTTTTCTCCGTCGGCAGCCTCGAACCGCAATTTCGCAAACTCCTCTGCGAATCCATCGGCAGGCCTGACTTGCTAGCGATGTCGCTCAGCGAGGAGCCAGACGATATGCAAAGCTTTAAAGAAGTGGTGAAACACGCATTTTTACAAAAGACGTTTGCGGAATGGCAGATTATATTCGACCGCAATCAGGCTTGTGTCGAGCCTGTTCTCACGTTTGCCGAAGCGTGTGAGCACCCGCAGATCGCCGCCCGCGCGATGGTTGCGGAGGTTCCGAGAGCAGACGGATCGACGCAGCGGCAAATCGCTTTCCCGATCAAGTTCTCAAAAGAGAAGCCCGTGTACAGGCACATCGGTGCAAAGCTGGGGGAAGACACAGCAGCCGTATTGCGTTCGCTTGGCTATGATGACGCGCAGATCAAAGCGCTGCAAGACAAGGGCGTATGTGTGTAAAAGGAGGGGCAGAACAAGCATTTCTTCCGGATGAATTTGCACGAGCCGGATAGGTGGGCCGGTTGGATAATGGACAGTTTTGAATGAAGCGCGTTAAAATCGCCCGGATTGACCTGTGGTGGTTACCTTTGGAAGCTTCACTCAGATTACCACCTGATGGGGAAAAGATTATTTGGGGTATGGCTGTGCTTCGCTCTTAAACAGTTTGCGAACCATGCCGTAAAGCCTTAGCGACATGTTGGGAAACACAAAAGCATACAGGTTTGACCCTTCTTTTAAAAGAGCAATCGGGGGCTCGAGCGTGTACGGAATTTTCATCAAGTCGAGCATTTTCTTGAATTCATTTACTTCACTTGCTTCAACGGTATAGAAAAACGATTTGTCCATTGGTTCACCAACTCCAATATGTTGCATCCTGCTTATTATAACGGATTTGCCCCAAATTTTACACAAGATTGCTGGATGAGTTAACTCCTCCATCACGAGGTCCTGATCCGGAATTTTTCCAATGGCGAAATGAATACAAAGACCAGAGGAATTCAAACGTTTAGAGAATTGGCAGTAAAGTCGGCAGCGATTATCTCCAGCTATTGTCAGACAGTTACTGAGCATCGTGAGGTCGAAGATAAAACAGAAGTTCAAGGGGAGGTCACTATGATCAATCGTTTCCAAGGTAGTCTAATCGGATTGGCAATTGGCGATGCAATCGGAACGGCTGTTGAGTTCAGGAAGCCCGGGACGTTTAACAAGGTTACAGACATGATTGGTGGAGGCGTATTCGATTTGCCTAAGGGGTGCTGGACAGATGACACCTCCATGGCCTTGTGTTTGGCTGAAAGTCTCATCGTCAAAGAGCGGTTTGATCCGATAGATCAGCTGGAGCGGTATGTAAAATGGTATCGTACAGGCTATTTAAGCTCGATTGGGGAATGCTTTGACATCGGGAATGCCACTGCTGAAGCACTGCGAAAATTTGAACAAACCGGAGAACCGTTTAGCGGGTCTGATGATCCGTATTCTGCGGGGAACGGTTCGATCATGCGTCTTGCACCAGTGCCGTTGTATTTTTCAAGCGATCTAAAGGAAGCAGCCAAATGGTCCGCGATAAGTTCCAGAACAACGCATGCAGCCAAGGAGTGTGTTGATGCTTGCAGACTGTTCGGCGCTATGATTGCAGCGTCGGCAAGAGGAATGGATAAAGAGCAATTGCTACACCCGGATACATTCGATTTTTTGTGGGCTGAGGAACGTCTCGCTGCTAAAATGGAAGAGGTGTATAAGGGATCGTACAAACGATTGCAACCACCCGATATTCAAGGCAGCGGCTATGTTGTGAAGTCATTGGAGGCTGCGCTGTGGGCTTTTTATCATGGCGAGAGCTTCGAGGAAGGGGTATTGCTTGCGGTTAACCTAGGCGATGATGCGGATACGACTGGTGCCATATACGGGCAGTTGGCAGGCGCACATTACGGAATGGATGCCATTCCGAAGAGATGGATGGAACCTTTGGCAATGAAAGAGCAGATTCTTGAATATGCTAGCCGGCTTTTCGAGCTATCAAATTAAGTCGTAATTGTCATTTGATGTCGTAAGTTCTTTGACTAGATAAACTTTCAATTTCGCAAGACCTCAAACGAAATAACCCGCCCATTCAGGACAGGCTATTTCGTTTGGCCAAAATGAAGCTTCACCAAACAACCTCTCGTCGGAACTGCTCACTTTACGATTTCGAATAGAATGCGGGGTTATGGTCAAACTAACCTATCTACATAGTAACAAGCGAGGAACGTTGACCATGAACATATTTCCCGACACAGCACAATATCTCAATCCATACCCGTTTTTCAAGGAAATGCGTAAGTCGCATCCAGTCGTATTTGATGACGATCAAGGGATTTGGGCGGTTTATCGCTACGATGATGTAAAACGCGTGGTAACCGAATACACTACTTTTTCTTCAGATTTTAGCGAAGGACAAACGGTAGACCAAAACAAAGAGATGAAGCGCCCGCGTACGTTGCTTACTACTGATCCGCCGATACATAAAAAAATGCGTGATTTAGTCTCGAAAGCTTTTTCCCCTAAGGCGATTAACGATATGGAACCCCGCATCACAAGTATAGCAACCGACCTCTTGCTTCAAGTCGGAAACAAGGATGAAATCGAATTGATAAAAGATTTCGCTGCCCCTCTGCCAACGATTGTGATTGCGGAGATGCTCGGGATTCCAACCGAAGACAGGGGAGTCTTTAAAGGCTGGGCGGATCAACTGCTAACTACCGAAGGGAATTTGGACGATACCGCCAAGCAACCGAATCGCCAAAAAGTCCTGGAGGAAATGAATGCATATTTTCGGGAGATCATCGAGCAGCGCCATAAACAGCTCGGCGATGACTTAATCAGCTCGCTGATTCAAGCCGAAATGGATGGGGACCGGTTATCGGAAACAGAGCTGCTTTCTTTTTGCGAATTGCTGTTACTGGCCGGACATATTACGACGGTAAACCTGATCGGAAATACGATCTGGAGTCTCCTCGAAAATGCAACGGCGTTGGAACAGCTCCGGGGCAACAAGGAACTGTTGCCCAAAGCGATCGAAGAAGCTCTTCGCTACCGCTCCCCAATCCATCTGGTGGCGAGGAGGGCAGCCCAAGATGTCGAGCTGGCCGGGAAAACCATCAAAAGAGGCGAGCGAATCCTGGCATGGCTTGGTTCAGCAAACCGTGATGAACGGAAGTTTGACCATCCGGACGAGTTCGATATTCGGCGGAGCCCCAACCCTCATGTGGCATTTGGGCATGGCATTCATTTTTGTCTGGGGGCGCCGCTTGCACGTCTGGAAGCGCGGATCGGTATTTCCCTGCTGCTGGAACATTTCCCCAGCATGCGCTTGAGTCATTCCAGGCCGTTGGAAAGCAGCGGCAGTTTTGTCATCTATGGATTAAAGGAGCTCTTTTTCCTGAAAGAAAAGGCGATACACATGTAAATAAAGGGTACATACGAAAAAAGGACTGTTACTAGCAGCCCTTTTTGTTTGTCACCCAAAATGAACGCGAACAGCTTACTGAATGGACTCGATATACGAACTAATGTTTGTCAACAAGTCGTCCCAGTCTGTGCCGGCAATTTTTTTCCGGTTTACGAGGGCAAACGGCTGCTCGACGCAGTTGCCGCAGTAGAAGACACAGCTGTGTTCATTGAACGTAATATGGGGGTTTTGCTCAAGGACCTCTCTGACGTGATCGGGGGCATCCTGAAAATTAAACAGACAACAATCAACTTTACAGGCCATCGCTTATCACCTTCCGCAACGTTTGCATGGATGGAATATGAACGGTAATGGACCAAATTATAAGACGATTCATAATTCCTGACAAATACATGCGCAAACGCTAGAGCGCTTTACACGGACAAAGAGCGTGAGACGGTATCCGGTCCATTCTGCTTGTTGCCAGTGTATGCAGTCGCGAGGAAAGAGAGATGGTCACGCACCATGCCGCACTGCCCAAGAAAAACAAGCAGTCCTGCTCCTTCTCAATGTCAGAGCAGCGCGGCCTGTCTGGAAAAGTAGCCAGATTTGGACGCGTAGCGAAGCGGTCAGTTCGTCACGGAAGGCGCATTCCCGTACATGCTGATGATCTCCCTGGCAAGCCGGACAAGCTGCATTCGCAAAGCGGGTGGCTCTATCACTTCAATTTGACTGCCCCAGCCCATCAAAAAAGAGCAGGCTTCCTGTTCCACCTGAAATTGCAGCGACACTGTCACCCGGTCTTTGCCGTCGCTGTCCAAAACTTCAATGATCGGCAAACGGCCAAAGCTTTTTAATTTGTCCACGATTTCCGGTTTGGTTCTTGCGATGACGACATAGGAAGGCAAGCTGTTGATAAACTGGCGTGAAGATTGCTCCCAGTAAGCTTCCAATTCAAAATCGGCGGGGTACGGAAATGTCTCGTCCGACAGTTCGGCGTCGAGGATGCGGGATACGCGATAGGTCCGGATTTTTTCGTCAGCAGATGCAACCAGATACCAGGACGTCCCTTTGGCTACCAGCCCCAACGGATTGACCAGACGGGACTGGGTATGCTCAGGTGCACTGGCGGACGGGTAGGTAAGATGCACCCGCTTCGTTTCCCATAAAGCCTGCTGCAGCAAAGCATGAAAGGACGGGTGTTCTTTTTGCTTTGGGTGCCAGCCGGTCGTATCCAGGTAAATCCGCTGGCTCAGATGCTGCGCATTGGTCTGTACGTCTTTCGGCAGGGTGGACAGCAGTTTTTGCTGGGCGAGCTTGGCGCTTTCCTTGAGGCCGAGGTCTTCGAGCAGCTTCGACGAGACCGTCAGAAACAGCGCAGGCAGCTCATTTACATTCAAGTGCGTGAGCTTTGTCTGATAATCGGCAAGCAAGCCCCAGCCGCCGTGCTTGCCGCGCTCCGAATAGATGGGAAAACCGGCAAAGCTCAGCGCTTCCATGTCGCGATGAACGGTTCGCTCCGAGACATGAAGCTGTTTGGCCAGTTGTGCGGTGGTCATGCGTTTATGCAGCTGAAGCAACAGCAGTATCGATAGCAGACGCTCTGCGCGCATCGGTAACCCTCCAATCTTTTCGGATACATGTCATATTATAAAAGAAGGCAGCGGTGTAGGCGATTGATATTTTCTTTGATACGATTGCAAGCATATGGAATGTTCGCACAGAACGGAGGATTGGGAATGGCAGTTGTAAAGGTGTTTGTCTACGGAACACTGCGTTCGGGCGGTCGCTATGAATACGTGGTGAACGATTACGTGCTGGCCAGGGAGCCGTATGAGGTGAATGGCCGGTTGTATGACGTCGGGACTTATCCGGCGCTAGTTGTCGACAGTGCAGCAGCTGGAGTCGTAAAGGGGGAGCTGCTGCTTGTCAGCGAAGAGGCTTTAAGACCGCTTGACGAGCTGGAAAATTACTACGGTGAACAGCATCCGGACAATGAGTATGAACGAATCTGGCATAAAGACGGGTTTTACCTCTATGTGTGGGAGCAGGAAAGCGTTGATGCGCTGGGGCTGCCGTACATCAGCAGCGGGGACTGGATCGCACATGCTCGCGAGAATAACAAATAGTTACCATAATAAATGTTATGTTATCTTTGAGGGCGGCTAGAAAGGGGCTTCAGGACAGAAGAACCGCTTTTGCAGCTTCTCGCGGGAAATTCAGCTTGATTTTCACATATATTTCCTGTATAGTTAGAAAAAATTCAATCAAACAGGGGATGTCTTGATGTCCACGGTCGTTCTTAACTAATCAATTCCATATGGTTTCTTCTTTTTATTAGACGAGTAATCACATGTAGGGTGGTTTATTTGTTGATGTAAAAAAAGAAGCAACCACTATTAGTTAAGAACACTGGCCATCCAACATATCTCGTTGACTGCGAAGAGCCGTGCATTCTTGCGCGGTTTTTCTTTTGCCCGTTTGCCGATATACGGCTTTTTCTGGCAATTTTTTTCGCATTGCGTCAACGTCCCCAAAAGGGTAGAAGATGGACGATTTGTTCATTTTCTACCCTTTTTTTGGTCGATAAGAATTTATAAAAATTCTTATCGACATAAGCGCAACTAAGGCTACGCCGAAAGGCTTGGCGTAGCCAAGTTTTCTAAGTCGCGGAAATCACGGTGTATTGCCGGGGATGCTTGATTGATCACGAAGGGGGTGAGTTCGGAAGCTGCGTCGGTTTGTCACGCGAAAAAGGAAGCTCATACATGAAAAGAGGGATAGCATGAAATCGTATATTGAACTAGCAAGTGAGAACGTACGGCTGCAGGAAGGAGAGAGAGTGATCGAACAGCTTATGATCGAGTGTTATCTGCGGCCGGGGATATCGACGAAAGAACTGGCCCGCAGGACGCATCTGCCGATACCGGTGGCTGCGGCGATCAAGAAGGAGTTGATCAAGGCCGGGGCGCTCCGGCAGGATCGCGGTGTCCGCTGCACGGATGCAGGGAATGCGTATATCGCCGGCGAGCTGGGCTTGGACGGGGTAGACACGCTGGTCTATCGGCAATTGGCGGATCATGGGCTCGATGGGATAGGCGAAATCGGGGAAAGCTTGGCGCTGCTCTCTGACCTGTTTCACGCCCGTCCTCAAGTCAACGTCCAAATCGACCAATCAAAATGCACCCCGGAAACGAGCTTGCGGAGGGCGCTGCTCTGCTTGCAGGATCATGCACTCGTCGGAAAACAGATTCTGTGTGTCGGCGACGACGACTTGGTGAGCGTTTCCCTCGGGCTTTTGCTCAAACGTCTGTCCCCGGGGGCCGGCAGCCAGAAAACGAGAATCGACGTTATCGATATCGATGAACGATTCCTGGCGTACATCAGCGCGATCGCTCAGCGGGAAGATCTGCCGATCAACTGCTACCAGGCTGATCTGCGGCAGCCCCTGCCGGAGAAGCTGCACGGACAATACGATTGCTTTTTTACGGATCCGCCGTACACGTTGCAAGGGATGAACCTGTTCCTCTCCCGTGGAATCAGTGCCTTAAAACAGCGCAGTGGACTGCCGATCTTTTTGTCGTTCGCCCATAAATCGCCGGAAGTCGCGTTGACGATGCAGCGGGAGCTTGTCCGGATGGGGCTGATGGTGAAAGAAATCATCCCGCACTTTAATGAGTACGAAGGGGCTGAGATGATCGGGAACAGGGGGCAGATGATCATCCTCAAGACGACAGAGCAGACGACGCCGGACATTATCGCGGCGTTCGAAGACGCACTGTACACAGGGGAAGTGAAACGAACGCAACGGACGTATCGCTGCAAGCAATGCGGCGCGAAGGTTCTCGTCGGTGTCCAGGGCGAGCTGGCAACGATTGAGGAGCTGAAAAATCGGGGGTGTGCCGTATGCAAGCACGATCTGTTTGATTTGATTGAGAAAAGAAGCGTGTAGATTACCTTATTTTACCATTTGTCTTTTCTTGAAACTTCGGCCGCCATCGAATCATTATCGTGGTACGATAGGTAACAGATGACTCACGTCAACCCGATCAGGAGGGGGCAATATGGTAACCAAACCGAATCTCGTGGCCGTGGCGGCACTCGTCGGCGATCCTTCGCGCGTGACGATGCTGGTGGAGCTGTTAAGCGGCAAAGCGCTTCCGGCCAGCGAGCTGGCACGGGCTGCTTCGCATCACTCCGCAGACAGCAAGCTCACACCTGGCCAAGCTGGTCGAAGGTGGCCTGCTCGCCGTGGAAATGAGCGGCCGCCACCGCTATTATCGCTTGGCCGGACCGGAAGTCGCCTATGCGCTGGAAGCGCTCAATGCCATCGCTCCGCAAAAACCAACCCGGTCCCTCAAGGAACACGACCAGTCAAAAGTGCTGCGCTATGCCCGCACCTGCTACGACCACATCGCGGGCGAAGTAGGTGTGGCGCTCACCGATCGGCTGCTTGCGCTCGGAATGATCGAACGCGCTGGGCGGGACTTTGCCGTTCGTGCACAAGGACGCGACCGCTTTCTGCGTTTTGGCATCGATGTAGAGCAAGTACAAAAAGGGCGGCGCCATTTTGCCAGGCAATGTCTGGATTGGAGCGAGCGCAGGCACCACATCGCCGGCGGCCTGGGCGCTGCAATTACCAACAGATTGTTTGAACTCGAATGGATTGCGCGAATTCCCGGAGGGCGTGCCGTACGCGTGACCGACGCGGGGATAAACGGCTTGGCTGACGAATTCGACTTAAGCCTGTAACAAGCAGATCACCTCGCCAGTGCATGGCATTCATCATTCGGCGAAGGGTGAAGTAAAAAAACGGTTGACATAACAAATCCAAGCGGCAGTGTTGGACGTGACGGGAATGTTGAACAATCGCCGCGATTACAACCCGGAGGAAGCAGTCGCAAAAACGATGCGGTTGATCAGGCGCATTGCCGAGAAACTATTGACGACCAATTAGCAGCCGGCACGAGATGCGCAATCACTCGACATTTCGAACAGACAAGCGTACGTACGGCTTGCCCTGTCTGACAAGGACCGGGAAAAGCGAAGACCTGAGCACAGGCAGTGTCAGGTCTTTTTGCTTTGCAGTACGCCTGTTGTCCACAGCTTCACGCTGAGGGTTAGCAAAAACAGGTCGTCGGGATCAACCAGCGATCGTCCGGTGAGCGACTCGATTTTTCGCAGACGGTAGAGCAGGGACTGGCGATGCAGGTTCAGCGCCCGTGAGGTTTGGCTGACATTCCCCTGATTCCCGATGAACGTGGTCAGCGTATTGAACAGCTCCAGGCCGCGCTGTCGGTCATAGTCCATCAAAACGCCAACCGTCGCTTGCGCGAGCTCCTGCATTTCCGGGTGGCTTCCCACGCTGCGCAGAACACGGTACATACCTGTGCTGGCATGTGTGCTGCGATGACCGGTGCCTTTCAGGCGGGAACCGATCTCGAGTGCCAGCTGGGCGTCGTGATAGCCTTGCGCGAAAGTATTGACCCCTGCTTGGTGCTCGGCGATCCCCCATGAGAGGACCAGGCCGGAGAGCAAGCCGGCGAGTCGATGCTCCAGGTGATCGAGGAAGGCGAAGGTCGTGGCGATCGGGCTTGCTTGCGTCTTCGGTGCTTCCAAATAGATGATCAACTGTCCGTTTTGATACGTCAACATCGTCGCGCATTGGAGCGATTGGCCCGACTGGATGACTTGATCCTCCACTTTTTTAATGGCAGAGGCTGTCCAGAGCTCGAACGTCTCTTGCTCCGCTCTCTGCCCGGCGTATACCACGTCCAAATTTTCGATGACGCCTACGATGCAGATATAGGGAAGATTCACATTGTAGCGCAGCGACTTGGCGCGGGATAGAACTGTCTCCCATGAATCAATCTCACCTTTGGCCAAATTCCAGACAAAATCGTCGCGCAGCCGCAATTCCGTCTCTTGTACGGTTTTTTCACGCTGAAACCAGAGCGCCGTCGCGGTTAGCGCGTGTTCAACCACCTGCTCGTTGCCGTTCTCCCAGAACGCTTCCGGGCTGCTTTCCCCTGGGAGACTGATCAGAAGATAGCCCTGAATTTTATTGGTTGATTGGATCGGCAGTTTATAGCAAGCACCAGGTCCATGTGTCACGAATTCAATGTCAGTCAGATTGGTCAGTGGATGAGGGACTGACGTGGCCGAATGCTGCCCCAGCTTCCACCATTTGGCCAGGCTTTGTGCCTTGCTGCTTTTTCCTTTGACCGTCCCGTCATGATTGACGATCAGGACAGGCCGCGATAAGACCTGCTGAATCGTATTCGCCGCCTGATGCAGATCCGCTCCGCCGAGAAACTGGGTCAGCAGCTTTTTTTGCATGGCTTCCGTCCGGTGCAAAACGATTTTGTACTGATTGTGGATCAGCTGCAAAAGCTCCTGGGTGACATCGGCAAAGCGGATCTCCCACGGCAATTCAATGATCGGAAACGCATGGGCTTCGGCAAGGGCGATGATTTCGGCAGGGATGTCGTGTACGTACCGTCCGACGGCAATGGCCAAGCCTGCAGCCTTAGAATCGATAATATCCTGGACAAATGTCGCAAACGTCGGCAAATCGCCGGAACATCCGATCGCCGTGGTTAAGACGAACTCATTTTGCCGGACAAAGTCCTCGACAGGCATTTCGATGACGGATACAGATTCGACAGGTCGCATGAAAAGTGCTGAGCTTCCGGAGCGTACGACAGCTTTATGCAACAGCGACAGTTCGGTCACGTCTTTCATGGTGAATGGCATAGGCGCCTCCATTCGAGTAGGAATGAATGAGCATATTCGACTGCCGTTAGCGTATTTCCTGCTGCGAGTTGTAGTTAATTTGACTAGAAGTTCGGCGGGAAGTTCATACAACTTTGTAATTGTTCCTGAAAGCTCGCGTCCATTATGATCGGTTTGTACATGAAAGTATAAGAAAAACTTGCGGCTTTCGCTATTGGACTGGGCGATAAGCCTGGTTTTTCTAAACAAATTGCAGGAGGGATACAGATGACTAAAAATAATGCGTTTGAACCATCGGCGGGTATCGGTACAAAATCGGTATGGGCCGGGGAAAAGGAATTTCTCGTTCACGGAGCGACGCAAGTCCCTGTCGTCCACAGCGTTTCCTTTGGCTATGACGACATGGATGAATGGTATGAAGTGGCGATCGGCAAGCGGGCCGGCCATATCTACGGACGGAACACCAACCCGACCGTTCAGGCGTTTGAAGAAAAAGTCCGCATTCTCGAAGGCGCGGAGGCGGCTACCAGCTTTTCGACGGGGATGGCGGCGATCAGCAACGTGCTGTATACTTTCCTGAAGCCAGGAGATAGGATTGTTTCCATAAAGGATTCGTACGGCGGAACCAACAAGATTTTTACGGAATTCCTGCCGAAGCTGAATGTCGAGGTGGTGCTCTGCAACACTGGAGATCATGAAGCGATTGAACGGGAAGTCGCCAAAGGCTGCCAGCTGCTCTATCTGGAAACGCCGACCAATCCAACTGTGAAAATTACCGACATCGAGCGGATGGCGCGAGCAGGCCATGCCGTCAATGCCCTGGTGGTGGTCGACAATACGTTCGCCACGCCGATCAACCAAAACCCGTTGCAATTGGGCGCTGACATCGTGCTGCACAGCGCGACCAAATTCCTCGGCGGCCATGCCGATGCGCTGGGCGGCGTGATTTGCGGCAGCGCCGAGCTGGTCGAACAAGTCTACCACTATCGCGAGATCAATGGCGCGACACTCGATCCGATGGCAGCGTATTTGCTGCTGCGCGGGATGAAGACGCTGAAGCTGCGCGTCCGCCAGCAAAATGAAAGCGCCCTGAAAATCGCTCAGTTCCTGCAAACGCAAGAGCTTGTCGACGCTGTTTTCTATCCGGGATTGGAGACGCATTTGCATCACGACGTGGCCAAGCGGCAGATGCGAGGATCTGGCGGTATTCTGAGCTTCGCCTTGAAGGACGGCATGGATTCGGTCAGACATTTCTTGCCACGGCTGAAATACGCCAACCGGGCGGCAAATCTCGGGGCGGTGGAGACGATCGTCGGTCCGGCGAGAACGACCAGCCACGTCGAGTGCACGCCGGAAGAACGCGCGGCCGTAGGGATTCCGGAAGGCCTGGTGCGCTACTCAGTCGGGATTGAAGACGTGGAGGATCTCATCGAAGATCTGCAGCAAGCGTTTGATCATCTAAAATCCCTTCTTGGACAGACGGCTGGTAACTAAACGTATGACACAGAAACTGGCCTTCATCGGATTTGGCGTCGTCGGACAAGGTTTGGCAGAGATTTTGCGGGACAAGGCAGAACAGTTGCATGAAAAATGGGGATTTGCGGCCAAAGTGGTCGCGATCTCCGACCCTATAAAAGGTGCCCTGTATCACCCGGATGGCCTGGACATCTCCACTGTACTTGATGTTATCAAGCAGACGGGAAGGCTTGATGACTACCCGGATACATTCGGCTTGATCAGGGGCTGGAACAGCCTGCAGACCATTCGCGAGTCGAATGCAGACACAATTGTGGAAGTCACGTTCACCGATGTGAAGACGGGGCAGCCAGCGATCGATCACTGCCGAGCCGCTTTTACGAGCGGCAAAAACGTGGTGATGAGCAACAAGGGACCGGTAGCCCTTGCTTATGAAGAGCTTTCTGCGCTGGCCAAGGAAAATGGCGTGCGTTGGGGATTTGAAGGCACCGTGATGAGCGGTACGCCATCTCTGCGGATGCCGCTCGTCTCCCTGGCAGGTAACGACATTCGCGAGATCCGCGGCATTTTCAACGGCACGACCAACTTCATTCTGACGCAGATGGAAGCAGGCATGACCTATGAAGACGCACTGCGCCTGGCCCAACAGCTCGGCTATGCCGAGGCCGACCCGACGAATGACGTGGAAGGGTACGATGCCCGGTATAAGGTGGTCATTCTCGCCAAAACAATCATGAACGTTCCACTAACAACCGAGCAGGTAGCGTGTGAAGGAATCAGTCATCTCACTCGCGACGACATTGAATCGGCGAAAGATCAGGGCAAACGCTGGAAGCTGATTGGCCGGGTGCAAAAACAGGGAACAGGCGCAGTGGCCAAAGTGTCACCGGAGCTTTTGCCGCTTACCGATCCGTTGGCAGGTGTAGCAGGGGCTGTGAACGCCATTACGTACGACTGCGATCTGCTCGGTCCAATCACACTGATCGGCGCGGGGGCAGGCAAAACGGAAACCGGGTTTTCCCTGTTGATCGACCTGATCAACATCGACCGTGGCCACATCTAATCAGGTTTGTTGAAACCCAAAACCAAAGGGTGGTGTACATGAAAACGCAAAAAATCGGCCAAAAGATGTACATTGGCGGTGAGTGGGTAGGAAGTGCCAAGGTCATTGACGTATTGGATCCGCAGGACAACAGCTTGATCGACACGGTTCCTGCCTGCAGCGCAGAAGAGATGCTGGAAGCCATTGAGCAGGCGAAAATCGGCGTTGCAATTGCTGCCGGCATGTCTGTCCATGAGCGGGTGTCGATTCTAAACCGGGTAGCGCAAATCGTCGAAGACCGTCGGGAGGAATTCGCTGTGACGATTGCCCGCGAAGGCTGCAAGACGATTCGCGAAGCGCGAAAAGAAGCGCTCCGCTGCGTGCAGACGCTGCGAATCAGCGCAGAAGAAGCCCGGCGCATCCAGGGGGAGACGCTGGCGTTCGATCAGATGCCGGGCAGTGAAAACCGGGTAGGGTACTTTTACCGCTTTCCGATCGGTTTGATCGCCGCCATCACGCCGTTCAACGACCCGCTAAACCTGGTCGCACACAAAATCGGGCCGGCGATTGCCGCCGGAAATGCAATGATCCTCAAACCCGCGACGGCTACGCCGCTTAGTGCGCTCAAGCTGGCGGAAGCTTTTCACGAAGCAGGCTTGCCCGCTCACGTGCTCACGGTGGTAACGGGGTACGCCAGCGAGATTTGCGACGTATTGGTCAGCCATCCCGCCGTGCGTATGGTTTCCTTTACGGGTGGACTATGTGCCGGACAGGCAATCACGCAAAAAGCCGGTCTGAAAAAGCTCGGCATGGAATTGGGGTCGAATTCGCCGGTGATTGTCCTGGCCGATGCCGATCTGCACAATGCGGTAGAAGCCACGGTCTCAGGAGCATTCTGGGCGGCTGGTCAGAACTGCTTGGGCGTGCAGCGCGTGTATGTCGAGGAGCCGGTCTTTGACGAGTTTGCCGATGTATTTGTCAAGCGCACACAAGCGTATGTCGTCGGGGATAAATTGTCGGAAGACACCGACATGGGGCCGCTCATCAGCGAAAAAGAAGCGATGCGAGTAGAACAGTGGGTGAACGAAGCGCTTGACAAGGGGGCCGTGCTCTTGTGTGGAGGAATTCGCAGCGGCGCCTTTTATTCGCCGACAGTATTGACGGATGTTCCCGCCGATTGCCAGCTGGCCCGGGAAGAAGTGTTCGGTCCGGTCGTGCTGCTGTACCGCGTCCCTGATTTGGACGCAGCCATTCAACACGCCAACAGCGTGAACTACGGTTTGCAGGCAGGAATTTTTACGAATGACATCAACAAAGCGTTTGATGCGATCAAACGAATCGATGCAGGAGGTATCATGATCAACGACAGCAGCGACTACCGCATCGACGCCATGCCGTTTGGCGGGGTTAAGGGATCGGGATTGGGCCGCGAAGGCGTGAAGTTCGCCATACAGGAAATGACTGAGCCGAAGGTTGTCTGCTTTAAATTGCCTGTATAGGGAGATACGGTTTGCCAGTGGGGAAACGGCCAACAATCACACGAGTCCAAATCGACGTCTCATCCGCCATCTGATAGGGCGGATGCAGAGTTAGTATGCCCCAGCTGAAAAATAATCAATGCTCTTGCCTTCTGACCACGGCTCAAGATGACCGAACGCTCACTCCAGAGGCGCAATGAGGAATTTCCATTGGCCACAGCCTTCTGCAAATAATCAAGGACCAGGCGGCTTGTCAGCTTTTTTGATGACGAAAGGGGAATCAGGATGGACTGGAAAGGACGTTGGGACGCGTTTGATACGTTTGCCCAGGATGTTACGAGGGAAAATCGTGTTCCTGGTGTTATGATCGGGGCAAACCTTGAGGGAGCAAAACTGTATCGAAACGGCTTTGGGTACCGCGACATCGATGCTCGCCTGGCCCTTACAGACGACACGATGATGGGTACCGGTTCCGTCACCAAATCTGTGACCGCCGTAGCAATTATGCTGTTGCAGGAGGAGAGCAAGCTCTCTGTACATGATCCGGTTGTCACGTATCTGCCGGAGTTCCGCACACCGGATCGCTTGCATACCGGGCAAATCACGATCCATCACTTTATGACGCATACGTCGGGCCTCCCGCCGCTTCCGCTGGAATACCTGTCTGCCAAATGGGGCATTCCAACCGACTTCACAGCAGAAGACCATCCCATCCACAAAATTCCCAAAGCAGATCGTAAACCACTCAACACATACGGCGAACTGATGGAGCTGATCGGCACATTGGATTATCAGCTTCTCGGCCCGCCGGGAACCGAGTTCAGCTATTCGAACGAAGCGTATTCCCTGCTCGGAGCGATTATTGAGCGGGTGAGCGGGCAGCCGTACGACGTCTTCGTAACGAAGCGGATTTTACAGCCGGTCGGAATGGACAGCAGCACATTTCGCGTGGCTGATATCAAACATCGCCCCGATGTGACCACCGTCTACCATCGACGCGGTAATGGCAGCGAAGGGGAGCTGTATGCCGATCCGCAATGGGAAGAGTCCACGGTAGGGATGGCCAACGGGTATTTATACTCGACAGTGTCCGATATGCTGAAATTTGCCGAAATCTTCCGGACAGGGGGAATGGTCGGGAACGAGCGGATTCTTTCTGAGGAAAGTGTCGCGCAGATGACGGCTTGCCACGTAACGTGTGATCTTGACACATTTTACGGGTACGGGTTGGAAATCACCCCCGACTATTACGGGACGCGACTTGTCGAGCATGGGGGATCGTGCAAAGGTGTTTCCGCCCATCTGGCGATTCTTCCCGAAAGAGGAATTACCGCGGTCGGCCTGGCCAATATCGTCGGTGCCCCAACCAGTCGGTTGATCCATGCGCTGTTAAATGATGTCCAGGGCCGGGCAGTAGATAGCGACCATTGTCCAGCATACGAAACGCACCAGGTAACCGAAGAAACGATGCAGCAATACATCGGCCGTTATCATTCGGATGAGGGCGCCGACCTTAGAGTAGAGCTTGACGGGGATACGTTGACACTGGAGGTAAGGGGTTTTGTCTGCCGGCTTCGACCGATTGCCGATGACTATTTTCTCGCTGACGTCCTGGGCAGACGGCTCAACCTCGGCTTTGTTCGGAATGACATGGGCCATGTCGTGCGAGCGCGCTTTGGCTTTCGCCAATTTCACAAGGTAAAGTAGTCCATCAATGCAGGGTCAGAAAGTAAGATACGATGCTCGTCGATCAAACGAAATCAAGGGAGGAATCGAAAGTGGTCAATCAGGAATGGACAGTATCCTATGAAAAGTACGTACAAACGTTGATGGCGGAGGACCAGATTCCCGGAGCGGCCGTTGGGTTGGCCAAGGACGGACAGCTCATCTACGGTAAGGGGTTCGGCTATCGCAATGTGGCTGAACAGCGGGAAGTGACACTGGATACCGTCTTCGGCATCGGTTCCATCACGAAGTCGTTTACGTGTATGGCCATTATGCAGCTGCAGGAGGCCGGCAAGCTATCCGTTCATGATCCGGTCATCAAGTATCTTCCGGAATTCCGCCTGAAGCCGGTGATCGCGGTCGAGCAGATAACGATCCATCATTTGATGACTCATTCTGCAGGGCTGCCGCCGCTGCCGACATTGTACCCGGCCTCGAAGCGGAGCATGGACCTCGATCCGGAACAAGAGCCGATTCCGGAATCGCTAAGCGACCTGGTCAATGTCAAGCCGATCGATACGTATGCAGACTTGTTCGCATACCTGTCCGAACTGGACTTCGTACCGCTCGGCCCGCCCGGCACACAATTCAGTTATTCCAACGATTCGTACGCGCTGCTCGGCATCATCGTCGAACGGGTCAGCGGAAAGACGTATGAAACGTATGTTAAAGAGCACCTTCTGCGGCCGGCCGGAATGGATCGCAGCCTCTTTTTCCTCGAGGAGCTAAGCGGGGACAGCAATATCACCTCCCTTTATACGAGTAAAGAGCAGGATGGCAAGAAAGAGGTCTGTCTGTCCGACAACTGGTGGGATGCTCCCGCCATGCGAGCTGCCGGTTTCCTCAATTCGACGGTGAGGGATATGTTGAAGTACGCCGACATTTACCGTTCTGGCGGGCTTGCCGGCAAGGAGCGGATTCTCAGCGAGGCGAGTGTCAAGCAAATGACAACCCCCTATATCGAGTGCCAGTTTGGTCGCTTTTACGGCTACGGTCTGATGATTGTCCCTGATTATCACGGCAGTCTGCTGGTTGAACACGGCGGGAGCAACAAAGGGATAGAGGCCCAAATGTACGTGCTTCCTGAGCAAGGGATCACAGGCGTCGTCCTCACCAATCTCGATGGAGCACCGGCTGTACCACTCATGGAGGGAGCCTGCAACGCTTATGCCGGCCGGCCGGTTGACGCAACCCATTTGTCCGTTTCTCAACTTGCTGACCCTCATTACCAGTTCCCGATCGAGCGAGCGGAGGAATACACAGGGGAGTTTCAATCAGGGGAAGGAACGCAGTTCAGCATCAAATGGGAGGACAGCCGTTTCGTCATGGTCACGGAAGACCAGGCGGTGCCATTGCGTCCAGTCGGCGAGGATTTGTTTATGTTCAAACGAAAAGGAACGGAGACGTTTTTACGCTTCATCCGTGACAGCGAGCATAACGTCGTCCGCGTACGTGCCGGTTTTCGGCAAATACCCAAAGTAGCCAAAGCATAATCGAACGCAAGCGAGCATTCATTTCATTCGGAGAGGGCGGTTTTTAATGAAAGCGTGGGTCAATATTCTCAAGGAACTGACGGAGGCGTCTGGCGTTCCCGGCCAGGAGCATGAGGTACGGGAATTGATGCGAACGTATTTGCAACCGCTTACCGAAGAAATGTACACAGACAATCTGGGCAGTATCGTCGGTCGGAAAACAGGGTCGGCAGGCGGGCCAAAAATCATGCTGATGGGTCATCTGGATGAGGTCGGGTTTATGGTAACCCGTGTTACGAAGACGGGCTTTGTCTTGTTCCAGACGCTGGGCGGTTGGTTGCCACAGGTGCTCCAGGCCCAACGGGTGATGATCAAAACACGCAAAGGGGACATCGTCGGGGTCATCGGCTCGAAGCCGCCACATATCTTGTCGCCTCACGAGCGGGAAAAAGTAACGGATATCCGGGACATGTATATCGACATCGGCGCTGTCAGTGAGGAGCAGGCCAAAGAGCTGGGGATTCGCCCGGGTGATCCGATTGTGCCGATTTGCCCGTTTACGGTGATGGCCAATGAACAGATGTACATGGGAAAAGCGCTCGATAACCGCGGCGGCTGTCTGGCAGCCATTGAAGTCGTGAAAAACCTGCAAGAAACAGCTCACCCAAACGTGGTCTTCGCCGGGGCGACTGTCCAGGAGGAGCTTAGGCTGAGCGGGGCGCGGACCAGTACGTCGCTGATAGAACCGGACGTGTTCATCGCCTTGGAGACTGGGCTGGCGTTGGATACCCCCGGACTGGCTGATATGCCGCACTTGCCGGAAATCAAATGCGGAGGGGGACCAGTGATTCTCCTCTATGACGGCTCGCTCGTGCCCAATACGAAGTTGCGCGACCTCTTCTTCGATACGGCGGAAGCGGAGGGGATACCGTACCAATACGGAACGGCTCCGGGTGCGGAGACGGACGCTGGAGCCGCTCATCAATTCGGTGCAGGCGTTCCTTCCATCGCGATCGGCATACCCGCTCGCTATATCCACAGTCACGCCTCAATCCTTCACCACGATGACGTAGAGAACATGGTGAAATTGGTTGCGGCCGTCGTCAAAAAACTGGATCAAAAAACTGTGGAATGGCTCAAAGCGTAAATGAGCCGAACCATTCCCGTCCGAAGCAAATAGGAGGATCACTGGATGACTGGCAAAATCAGCAAGATTTGGATGGCTTATCTGCTGCTTGTCACACTGTCGCTTACCGCAGTCGCGGGCTGTACGTCTGCGCCGGCCGAGCGGGCTGCTGGCGGTACGGCAGAACAGAATTCTGTCCCGGGGGACAATGCGGATGCGTCTAAGCAGAAAAATGGCGGGACGATTACGGTAGCGATGGCAGAAGAGCCTGAGTCATTGGATGCCCACAATACGGTGTCGGTTGCAGGAGAATTTATCGGCGAGTACCTCGGGGCGTCCCTGCTTTACAGCGACCCGAACACTCAGGAGGTCAAGCCGTATCTGGTGGAAACGTACACGACTTCAAACGACGGCAAGACATGGACGTTTACCTTGCGCAGTGGGATTACGTTTCATGACGGGACACCGCTTACGGCGCAAATGTACAAAGCGACTTTTGAACGGGCATTGTCGCCGGAATTCGCGCAAAAAGCAGCCGGAGCAGGACTTGCCCTGATCGAATCGATCTCTGCTCCCGATGACAGAACGCTCGTTCTCAAATTGAAAGAACCGTCTGCTTCGCTGTTAACCACCTTGTGCTTTGCCGGAGCGACGCAGCCGCTTTCACCCGACGCTGTGAAAAAGTTTGGCAAGCAATACGGAAGAAACCCGGTCGGGGTAGGCCCTTGGAAGTTTGAAAGTTGGAAAACGGGCGAGTCGATTACCCTGGTGCGAAACGAAGCGTTTCAATGGGCTGATTCATCGGCAAAAAATCAAGGTCCGGTCAGACCCGACAAGCTCGTGCTCAAATTCATCCCAAGCAGTCAGACGATGCTCGCTGCTCTGGACAGCGGTACCATTGACATTGCCACCAATGTGCCGGCTAAAGCAGTGAAAAAATACAGAGACAACGACAAGTACACGGTTTTCGAGCAGCTGCGGAACGGATTAGGTTTTTACATAGAGCTAAACATGCGGCAGTCGATTTTTCAGGATATCAATCTGCGCAAAGCGTTGAATATGGCCGTCAATAAAAAAGCGATCATTCAAGCGGCACTCCAAGGGGAAGGCGTGATTGCTCATGGACCGCTCCCGGAATCGGTCTTTGGCTATGATCCTGCGGTTGCGGATTACGCCTACCCGTACAATCCTGAAGCAGCCAGGCAGCTGTTGGAGGCGTCAGGTTGGAAGCTGAATGGACAGGGGATCAGAGAGAAGGACGGCAAGCCGCTCCGGTTGCAGCTGATGAGCTTGGAGCGGTATTCGCAGGAAGCTCAATTAGTGCAGGGGATGCTGAAAGAGATTGGCGTCGAGGTTTCGATCGAAATGCTTGAAGCGGGAGCGCTCCTTGAGAAGGCCGCCAAAGGCGACTTTGAAATGACCGTGATGGGTTCCATCGAACAAGATCCGGATGCTTTATACGACGATATGCATTCCAGTCAGATCGGCGGCATGAACGACTCCGGCATCGACAATAAACAGCTGGACAGGCTGCTTGAAGCGGGAAGGTCGACTTTGGACATGGAGCAGAGGAAGAAAGTGTACGCAGACGTTCAGCGGCTGGCCGTTCAGGAGGCATACTGGATTCCGATTTACATCGAGAAAAAATTTACTGTCGTGAACAATCGGGTACAAGGAGTAAAGCAGCATCCGGTCGGGCAACTTCTTTTTCAGGATAGCTGGGTGAATCAAAAATAGTATGATGTAGAGCTGCTCAGCGGATGGAAGGAAAAACAGAGACAAAATAATGAGAAGAAACAAATGGGGGTATTTCAGATGAAACGCTGTACCTTGACGTTTTTTCCTATCGGGATAGCTGCTTTCATGGTGATGATGTTGGCGGCGATTGTAGTTGGCTGCAGTACGCAAAACACTCCGGCTGCAAATGAAGATGGCAATAAGCAAACGCAAGCACAAGCACAAACACAAACACCGAAAACAGGCGGAACAATCACGGTAGCTTATGAGAGTGAGCCGGAAACATTGGATGTGCATAATTCAACAGGCACATCCATCGTGGACATGATCAGCAGCTACCTGGGCGGAGCACTCATTCGGATTGATCCGGCTACAGGCAAAATAGTCCCTTCTCTGGCTGAAAGCTATAAAACCTCTGCGGATGGCAAAACGTGGACCTTCACCATTCGCCCCGATGTTGTGTTTCATGACGGAACGAAGCTGACGGCAAAGTCATTTAAGGAAACGTATGATCGACTGATGAATCCCCAAACCGGCTCAAAGAGCATGCAATTTCTCTTGGATTCCATAAAAAGCATCCAGACGACCGATGAGAAGACGCTTGTAATTGAACTGAAAGAAGCCGACGTAACGCAAATCCCCAATCTGGCCGATGCCGGTTTTATGCAGCCACTGTCAATGGAGGCCATTGCCAAGTACGGCAAAGAGTATGGAAGAAATCCCGTGGGCGTAGGTCCGTGGAAATTCCAGAGCTGGAAAACGGGTGAGTCGATCACCATGGTGTGAAATGATGCCTTTCATTGGGGCGAAACCTTATTTGAAAATCAGGGGCCGCCACGACCCGACAAGCTGGTCATCAAATTTATCCCGGAATCTTATACAAGAGCGAATGCCCTGGAGACCGGAACAATTGATGTGGCTCGAGTGGATCCCAAAGAAATCAACAGATTCCGCAACAATCCGGATTATGAGGTCATTGAAGAATTGAAATACGGTCTCGGAACCGGCTTGTTCATGAATTTGCGAAGAGAGCCTTTGCAAGACATACAGGTCAGAAAAGCAATCAACATGGCGATCAATAAAGAGGCCGTCATTAAGGGCGTGCTGAAGGGAGAAGGGGTCGTTGCCCACACTGCGTTGTCTCCCAGTACGGTTGGTTATGACAAAACCGCGGAAGAGTACGACTACAAATATAATGTTGCCGAAGCCAAAAAGCTGTTGGATGCAGCCGGTTGGCTGGTCAATGGGCAAGGCGTCAGAGAAAAGAACGGAAAAACCTTGGAATTTACCTTGTTAGTCGGTTCGCAAAAATCAGAAGCCGAACTGATGCAGTCGATGCTGGGCGAGGTCGGGATAAAACTGAAAATTGTATCAATGGAAGCTGCAGCGATGAGCGCTGCCCAGATCAAGGGCGATTATGACCTGACGGTGCTGGGCTATACCTATAACGATCCCCACGCGCTGTTTGTTCTGTTTCATTCCAGTCAGATTGGCGGTTTGAATATTTCCGGAGTAAAAGATGCTGAGTTGGATGGGCTCCTGGAAAAGGGGAGAAGCGCGTTTGATCTGGAAGAGAGGAAAAAAATCTACGCCGAAGCGCAAAAACACATGAGTGAGCAAGCCTATATCGTGCCCGTTTATATTGACAAAAAATTCACTGTAGTCAATTCCCGCGTGAAGGGAGTAAAAGTGATCGAGTCCGGTATTTTCTTTAACGACAGTTGGGTCGACGAATAGGGATCGTATGTGCCAGGCAAAGCTGAAAACTGGCTCCGATTTGTTTCCGGCTTACCTTCATTATATTGGGGGAAAATTTGAAATAGTATGACTTGAAAAAAGCGTAGAAGCAAAAATGAAATTGCTGGGGAGGCATAGCACGTCATGAGAATTGCGATCGGTGAAGTGATGCATGAGACGAACACCTTTTCGAGCGTCAAGACGACCCTGGAGCTGTTCAAGTTTTGGCAATGGCAAAAAGGGGAAGAAATCCTAACTACTCACAGGGGCGTGCGAGATTTTTTGGGCGGCATGATCGACCGTGCAGAAGCGTTGGGGATTGAGGTAGTGCCCACGTTCGCTGCCGGAGCTGAACCGTCCGCAGAGATTGACAGGGATGCTTATGAAGCGATCAAGAGCGAACTCGCGGCAGGCATTAAAGCTGCCGGACCGTTAGATGCGTTTTGCCTGTCCCTGCATGGAGCGGGTGTTGTCGAAGGCATCGACGACCTGGAAGGCGATCTGCTGCAATACGTTCGCAGCCTGATCGGGTACGAGCTGCCGCTGATCGTCACACTTGATTTACACGGCAATCTGACTGAAAAGATGGCGACCGAGGCAAATGTATTGCTCGGCGTTCACCTGTATCCGCATACCGATGCCTACGAACGGGGAGAGGAAGCGGTGGACATCGCCCGGCGGATGGTGCAGGACGGGCTGCGTCCGGCCATGCATCTGACCAAGCTGCCGCTGATGATCACCACGTCGACGACCAATCTCTCTCCGGCCAAAGATATCAATGCCCTTTGCTGGGAGTGGGAAAAGCACCCCGGCGTGATTGACTGCGCGTTCTTCCACGCGTTCCCCTATACGGACATTCCCGAGGTTGGCGTGTCCGTCGTGGCCGTAACGAATGGCGACAAAGCGCTGGCCAAGCAAGTCGCCGACGATGTCGCCAATCAGATCTGGGCCAGGCGTGAAGAATTCAAACCACTGGCGATTTCCCCTGCGGAGGGCATTCGGCAGGCACTTGCGGCAGAAGGCCAACCGATCGTCATCAACGAGACATCCGATAATCCGGGCGGCGGTACACCAGGAGACGGCACGTATCTGCTGCGGGCAATGCTGGAAGCCAATGTGCAGAATGCCTGCTTCGGCTTCATCTGCGATCCGGAGGTGGCGCAAATCGCTCACGATGCGGGCGTGGGGGCGACCATCAGCGTGAAGCTGGGCGGCAAAGTGGACCGGCTGCACGGCGAACCGATTGAGTTGATCGCCTACGTCAAAGCGCTGACAGACGGCCGGTTTACCATCTCCTCACCGGTAGCGAAGGGAATGCAGGTCAATCTCGGCAAATCGGCACGCTTGCAGGTCGGCGGCATCGACATTCTCGTCTGTTCCGTCAGCATACAAGTCTTTGATGAACAAATTTACTTGCTGCATGGCATCGACGTCACCACCTGCAAAATCGTCGCGCTGAAGTCGAGCCAGCACTTCCGGGCGGCTTTTGAGCCGATCAGCAAGCAAATCATCACCGTCGACTCGCCGGGATTGACGACATTGCAGTTCTCCTTTTTTGATTACAAACGGCTGACCCGACCGATTTATCCACTGGATGAGGCTTCGTTCCGGTAATCGGCCATCAGACAGGTCAGCATAAATAAGGCAGCGTTGCAGGGAGCTTGGAATTTGTAACCAAACGTGATTTTGAACATGGAGGGGGATTATCGTGAAGCGTTACAGACTGAAGTTTTTCCCAATCGGTACCGTTGCTCTCGCAGCGGCTATTTTGGTGACGGGCGCAGTTGGCTGCAGTCCGCAAACCAAACCACCCAGCACAGCGGGGGAGGCAGGACAAACAGAGAAGCCAACCCCAAAACAGGGCGGAACAATTACGCTGGCTTTTGCAAATGAGCCGGAAACACTGGATGTACATCAGTCAACAGGTACGAATGTCGTGGATTACATCAGCAGCTATATGGGAGGGGCACTCATTCGAATTGATCCCGCTACAGGCAAAATCCTCCCTTCTCTGGCGGAAAGCTACAAGATGTCCGAGGATGGAAAAACGTGGACGTTTACCATTCGCTCCGACGCGGCGTTTCATGACGGAACGAAGCTGACCGCGAAGTCGTTTAAGGAAACGTTTGATCGTCTGCTGAATCCGCAAACGGGATCGAAGAGCATGCAATTTCTGTTGGAATCGGTCGAAAGCATTCAGGCACTTGACGAGCGTACATTGGTGATTCAGCTGAAAGAGCCGGACGTCACCCAAATCCCCAATTTCGCCGACGCTGGCTTTTTACAGCCGCTGTCAATGGAGGCAATCGCCAAAGCTGGCAAAGGCTACGGCAGAAATCCTGTCGGGGTAGGTCCCTGGAAATTCCAGAGCTGGAAGACGGGAGAGTCGATTACGCTGGTGCGAAATGAGGCTTTTCATTGGGGCGATACGTTCTTTGAAAATCAGGGCCCGCCTCGAGCGGACAAACTCGTCATCAAATTTATACCGGAAGTCAATACAAGAGCGAATGCTCTGGAAACGGGGACCATTGATATCGCGGAAGTAGATGGCAAAGAAGTCAAGCGATTTCGCAATAACCCGAAATTCGAGGTAATCGAAGAACTGAATTACGGTCTTGGCACTGGCTTGCTGATGAATCTGAAAAAAGAGCCGTTCCAGGATTTACGGGTCAGACAAGCAATCAACATGGCAATCAATAAAGAAGCAATGGTTAAGGCTGTGCTGCAGGGGGAAGGGGAAGTTGCCCACAGCGCTTTGTCTCCGAATATCATCGGCTACGACAAGGCTGCGGAAACGTATGACTATACATACAATCCCGATGAAGCCAAGAAGCTGCTGGATGCTGCCGGGTGGCTGGTAAACGGACAAGGTGTGAGAGAAAAGAACGGTAAAACACTGGAGGTTTCCTTTTTAACAGGCCCGAAAAAATCTGAAGCGGAGCTGCTGCAGTCGATGCTGAAGGAGGTCGGGATCAAGGTGACCATCAATCAGATGGAATCAGCGGCGATGAGCATGGCGCAAACAAAAGGCGAATTTGACCTTTCCTTGCTCGGCTATACGTACAATGATCCACATGCCTTGTACGTGCTGTTTCACTCCAGCCAGATTGGCGGAATGAATATGTCCGCAGTTAGCGACGGCAAACTGGATGGGCTCCTGGAAAAAGGGCGGCGTACGTTTGATCTGGAAGAGCGGAAGAAAATTTACGCCGAAGCGCAAAAGCTGATGAGCGAGCAGGCGTATATGGTGCCGATTTATAACGACAAACACTTTTATGTGGTGAATTCCCGGGTAAAAGGGGTAAAAGTCATCGAGTCCGGAATTTACTTGAACGACAGTTGGGTGAACGAATGATCAGCGTGTAAAGCGTGACTTAATACTGTACTTGTACCATTTCCCTGCTCAATCACTTGAGTAGGGGTTTTTATTTTGCTTTTCCAGACAAAAAAACAGACCCTATGATAAGAGTCTGTTTTTTCATGACGCTATTAAACTTTTTGAACGTTAGTAGCTTGTGGTCCACGTTGGCCTTTTTCTACATCAAAAGTAACTTTTTGACCTTCGTCAAGCGATTTGAAACCGTCGCCTTGAATAGCCGAGAAATGTACGAATACATCTTCTTGGCCTTCACGTTCGATAAATCCAAAACCTTTTTCTGCGTTAAACCATTTTACTGTGCCTTGTTCCATTGTTGTTGCCTCCTTGTGTGCTAAACACACATATGTTACTATCCTTGCTCTCAGGATCATCAAGACGATAATGTTAACCTATGCTATCCTTTACTCCGAACAAAAATAATTCTCTTACAGCATAACAGGAAATTGAACGAAAAGCAATGTATTATCGATGGTAGTCGAATTACCAGCCTGCGTACTGCCTGACTTTCTCCATATCGATGCGGTTTTCCCGTAGGTCCGTGAATGCCTGATCCAGAATCGACACGGCCAAATCGATCTCTTCTTTTGAAATGGTCAACGGCGGGGTAATTTCCAGCACATTGCTGCGCGTGCCGACGTAGAACAGCAAGAGTCCCAGTTCGTAGCAGCGGTAGCAGATGGCTGCCGTTTTCTCGGCAGCCGGTGTTTTGTGCTCGCGATCCTCAACGAGTTCATCCCCGACCGCCAACCCTCGACCGCGCACGTCGCCGATCCACTCATGCTTTTCCTTCAATTGGTCGAGCATTTCGCGAAAGTATTTGCCGTTTTCGCGGGCATTCTCGATCAGCCGTTCCTGCTCGATGATCGCAATGTTCTCCAATGCGGCACAAGCAGACAATGGGTTGCCGCTGGCCGTGTAGAGGTGTGTGCCAATTCCGACGTCGAGCAGTTCCTGTCTGGCTACGACGGCGCTGGCCGGCAGTCCGCCACCCAAGGATTTGCCCAGGACGACGGCATCAGGTACGACACCGAAATGATCGAACGAGAACCATCTGCCTGTCCGGCCCATTCCGACCTTCACTTCATCGAAAATCAGGGCAATGTCGTAGCGCCGACAAAGCTTCTCCAATGCCGGCAAAAAATCGTCGGGCGGGACGATGACGCCGCCGTCGCTCTGAATGCCTTCGAGGATGATGGCTGCCGTATCGTCAGGCGGACAAACGGTCGTAAATACTTCATTTTCTACATAAGACAGCAGCTGCGATGTCAGTGCCTGAGTCTCGCCAAACGGCGGGCGATAGGGATTAGGGTAAGGGATTTTGGTTACATTGCCGCTGCCGATGAATTTGGCCTGGGCGGGATGACCGGAGAGGGAGAGTGCGCCCATCGTCTGGCCGTGGTACGAGCCCATGAAGGAGATCATCCGGGATTTTTTCCGTGCCAGCGGTATGAGCTTGGCAATACAGTCGTTCGCATCCGATCCGGAGTGACCAAACCAGACTTTCTTGTCAAATGCTCCCGGTGTTATCTCCAGCAGTTTTTTTGCCAAAGCGAGCATGTTTTTTTCCGGAACCGTCAGTTGCGAGGTAAAGGAAAGCTGCTCGTATTGGACTTGCAGCTTTCTGGCGATACGCGGATGGCCGTACCCGATATTCGCCACTGCCCAGCCGGCGGACAAATCGAGAAAGACATGGCCTTGCTCGTCCGTAACCCTCGTTCCTTTGGCTGCCGCTACAGTAATCGGGAAAAAGCGTATTTTCATCGCTGTGGAAATCATTTGCTCATCTGCCGTGAGTAACTGATCCTGACGCATCAAATCGCTCCCTTCTTCGGATACGAAAGCTTGTTTAAGGTACCCGGTGTTGAATGTTGACAAAATATTCGAAAAATAATCCACGTTGGTTTCAGTTTAAAAGGTGATAATCCTATTATCAATCAAAATATAAAGAAAAATTATTGTCGCAAACTATTTTTCTTTGACAAAATTTTTTCGGTTCGGTGTAGTTCAATCAAAACAGAAATATTGACTGATAGTTCAGAAATAACCAAAAAATAGCGCATTTCCGAAAGTGAACCCAGGTGACTCAAGGGTTGGCACGCATCATGCAACTAACGCTTGCCAAACGAGTAGAGGAGGTTTTTATGACAAAGCCAAACGTATCCCTGCAGTCTGTCCAGGCAGTCGATGTGCACACACATCCGTTTATGCCCAACCGTGAGCCATTCAGTCAGGCGGATTTTGTCCGCATCCTGTCACTCGCCGTCATTCCGAATCAAATCCCGAACGACCTCGTTTTGCACAAGCATCAGCCGTTTCCTGGGGCCAACATGTGGGTCGAGATTCTCACCAGGCGCTTGGCCGCTTACTTGGGCTGTGAACCGAGCCTGGAAGCAGTTGTGGCACACCGCAACGAGCGCGCTGCCGACTTTCAAGCCTATACGAGGGCATTGTTTCAGGACGCCCAAGTAACCGGGCTTGTCGCAGATTTTGGCTACCCGCAGCCGCCGATCGACAAGCAAATGTTCGCAGATCTGTGCGGTGCAAGGATCTGGGAGATTTACCGGATCGAGCCCGTGATGGTCCGTTTGCGCAAGGAGTGCCATAGCTTTGGCGAGTTCTGCGAGCGCTATCGCGCGGATTTGCAGCAAGCGCTGAAACGGCCGGAAGTCGTCGGACTCAAGTCGATCATCGCGTACCGCAGCGGTTTGGAGATCATGGCAAAAGACGAAGCGGCGGCAGGTGAATTGTGGGAGGATTTCCGCCAAAACGAACGGGCCGAGGCAAAGGCGCTGCGCGATTACTGCCTGCATATTGCCATGGAGGAGTGTACTCGCGCCGACAAAGTCATGCATATTCACACGGGCGTAGGCGACGGGGAAGTCGTGCTGCCGAAAGCAAGCCCCAGCTTCCTCATCGCCATGCTGCGCGACAAAAAGTATGCCGACACCAAGGTTCACCTCGTGCACGGCGGCTATCCGTGGATTGAGGAGGCGGCGTTTATCGTCAGTATCCTGCCGAACGTGTACATGGACATTTCCTTGCAAAATCCGTTTTCCGGGCATGGGGTCAAGCGAGCGCTCGCGCAAATCTTTGAGTTCGCTCCGTTTGACAAAGTGATGTACGGCTCGGATGCCTTTACGGTTCCGGAGATGAATTGGCTGGGCGTCCAGCTGTTCAAGGAATGCTTTGAGGACGTGCTGAATTCCTGGGTCGAGCGCGATTACATGGACAGCGAAAAGGCGCGGTATATCGGCGAGATGGTGCTGTATCGCAATTTTGAACGCGTGTACCACAAACATTTATAATAGGCTCTCGGAATTAGACAGGGGTTAAAGGGGAGATGACGGAGGAAATAAGGAAATTAGTGCTGGAAATTATGGATAATGAAAACCAGTTTCAAAAAAGAGCAGACTCCGCCAATTTGCCAAACGGTATTTTTCAAAAATTTAGGCGGCTGTTGGGCAAATCGTGGATTTCAGTTTGTCCCATTCGTCCTTCTGGCTCACGTACCAGGCATCCATGTGCTGGCAGATCATAATGCCGTAAATTCGCATGTACCACATCATGGTTGAGCGATGCCGACCGGATTCCAGCTTGTAATCGACTTTCTCCCGCTTGTTGGAACGCTCAATGGACGTGCGGCGCTTGTAAACCAGTTTCCACTTTTCCGAATCGCGTGGCGTTTTTGGAAACAGCCGTGGATCATCACTAGTTTTCGTGTAGAAGGTGCGACCGAACTTGGCTGTAGAACAGCCGCAGTCGGGCGAACATCTCCACTTGCGACGATGAAGCTTGCGATCCGTGCCGTTTGGCTTCATTTCCTTTCCCTTCGGGCAAATCGGAATCCCCTTGGGGGAAATGCGAATATCGCTTGCCGTTTTGCTTACGGTGTTCTTCTTGGAACGAACATTCAAATCAATGAAGGGCTCCATGCCTTGGTGTTCCAACAGAAGATAGATGGATTCCGCATCGTGAGCGGCATCCAGAAGCATTTTGTCTACCGCGCCCAAGGTGAAACGTTGCTTGAATTCAACTGCGCTTATGACCAGACTGACCGCATCATGCCGCGAGGCAGGCTGAAGTCTTGGATATAGGGGTAAATCGTGTTTGCTGTCTGCCGCAGAGATCATGTACAGGTGGTAACCGTTAAAGTATCTCTCACGGGCACTGTCCCAGCCCGAGTTGCAGTCGGGTTGGGAGTAAATGCGAGGATGGTTGCATTCGGCTATACCGCGGGCGCGACAATCGCAAGACGGTTTGCTTCGGGGATAGGCTGCGGTGACGATCGGCGTGCCATCGCCGGCTGCGCTAAGCGCCGAGAGGTCCCCGAGCAAACCGAACTTCGCCGACATCGAAACAATCTGAGATTGAAAAAAATCAAATAGCTTGTCGGCAGGCAAAGCCGTTTTTTTATCGGCGTGACGCATCATCCATTTCACTAAGCGCTCGACTCTGCCGGGTGTTGTGGTGGGGGCTTTCTCGCCTTTCTTCTTACCCTTCTTGGCTTTACCTTTGCGTTTGCGTTGTTTCTTGGGTTTGAGGTGCTTGTCTACAGCAGGCCAAAGCCGGTCGAAAAAGTCGTAGAACGTGCCGACGCCGGGAAGATCGTCCAAAGGGAAGCCGCTTAGGATGGCATAAATCGGCGTACGTTTCAACTCGTTGACCCATTCGGTGATGCCCATCTCGGGATTGGTCATGAGAAGCAACAGGTAGGAACGTAGCAAAGACGCGGGATCGCGGGCTGCAGGCCCCTGATCCGAGTAATCGTCCTGTAGCAGGGTCGTGATGGCAGAAAGATCCGTCATCCAGAGCTTAGCAGCAAGCGGCCAATCTTTGTTGATGAGGACAACACCGGGACCGTAATGGGTGCGAAGCTGATGAAGAACCAAAGCTTGGTAATCCGAATGCGGAACCAATACAGGTTTCAAGTCAACACGCTCCAATCGCGAGTAGTAAGGGGCATACCCTTTCACGCGATTTTGGAGAATTTTGGGATTTGTCAAGCGTTTTTTTGAGAAATCAGCCCCATTTCAAAATTATTTTTTTCCAATTCGAAACGGGGCTGCAATAAAAAATCCCCCTACAAAAGTAGGAGGAGAGCAGTTTGGATGAGGCAGGGAGACCCTTGTCCCATCTACCTCGGCGAATGCCGAGAGGCTATTTATAAAGTAAGGGAGGGCAATGGGATGAGCAGCAAAACCGAATTGTTGGAACTGGCACCGGAGCGAAAACTCGGTTTTTGGCATGTATGGGCCCTGGGTGTCGGGGCTGTCATTGGCGATGGCGTCTTTCTGCTGATGGGCCAAGGCATCGCCATGGCCGGTCCGGGAGCGATTGTCGCGTATCTGGTCGCCGGGTTTTCGCAGTTTTTTCTGATGATCGCTTTGGGGGAGCTGGCGGTCGGCATGCCGAATGCCGGTGCGATGTCGCAGTGGGTCGAACGGTTCATGGGCCGCTGGTGGGGATTTCTGTCAGGCTTCACGTTCGGTATCGGTTGGGTCATCGCTGGAGGCAGCGTCGGCTTGGCGCTAGGCAAAATCACCATGTGGTTCTTCCCGCAGCTGCAAGGTGAAGTATGGCCGGTCATCATTGCGATCCTGTTTATTACACTGTTTGCACTGATCAATATACTCGGTGCCGATTTGGCGGCAAGTACGCAATTGTACCTCGTTATTATCATGACAGTGGTGATGGCCCTGTTCTCGCTGATCGGACTGAAGGATATCAATCCGGCCAACTTCACCCCGTTGTTTCCGCATGGCATGGATGGCTTCTGGTCGGCGATCCCGCTCGGCACGTATGCGTATCTCGGAGCCGTCACACTGACGACTGCCGGCGCTGAATGCAAGAATCCACGGGATCTGCCGCGCGCATTGGTCTGGTCGAGCATCACGTTTCTCGCCCTCTACACGCTGGCGCAAATTGTCCTGCAGGGCTTGATACCGTGGGATCAGATCACGATGGACAGCTCGCCGTTTACGGAAGCGGCTGGTATCGTATTCGGCTTCGCAGGAGCGTTCATCATGAACCTGACGGCCTGGATCGCGGCAGCGACCTGCATCCTGATGGGAACGATGTACGGGGCATCGCGGATTTTCTTTGCCCAGGCGCGTGACGGCCACCTTCCGGCAGTGTTTGGGTACCTGCATCCGAAATGGAAAACACCGGTGTACAGTATCGCGGCCGTGTGGGCGGTCTCAGTACTGCTCGTCGTACTCGGCTTTTTCAACGCGGATCTGCTCTATGTCGAGCTGTCCAACCAGATGGTGCTCGCCTGGCTCGTCTCCTGGACTCTCGCGCTAATCGCGGCGATTCTCTACCGCAAGCACCATGGAAGCGAAGTGGCGAATCTCTCCTGGAAGCAGCCGCTCTACCCGCTGTTCCCGATACTCGGCTTTATCGGTATTCTGATCGTCTGCTACGGAACCGTCGTGGGTTCACCGATGACGGCTGTGCGCGGGGTGATTTGGATGGGCGTACTGTTCGCGCTGTTCCGCTTCTTGAACAAGAATGCTGCAACGAGTTCATCTGCAAAACGGTCAGCCTGATAAATCGAACGATGCAAGGAGGGGGCAAACTTTGAATACAATTGATCCAAATGACGTAGAGCTGGACGAATCGCTCGTTCGGCAGCTTGTCGCCATAAGACGTCATCTCCATCGGCATCCGGAGCTGTCCTTTCAGGAACACGCGACGTGCAGCTACATCATCGAGCGTCTTGCTGCCTGGGGCATACCGTATCAGCGGATTGGCGATACCGGGGTGTTTGTCGATATTATCGGCGAATCAGGAGACGGCCCGCACATCGGCATCCGGGCAGATATCGATGCGCTGCCCATCGAGGAGCGGACAGGGCTGCCGTTTGCTTCCGAGCAGCCGGGCGTGATGCACGCATGCGGACATGACGGACATACAACGATCCTGCTGGGAACCGTCTTTCAACTGAATCGGCTAAAGGATCGGCTAAGCGGGCGTGTGCGCTGCGTCTTTCAACCCGGCGAAGAGCTGGAAGGTGCCGCCGCACAACTAATCCAGCTCGGGGTGCTGGACAATCCGCGCGTCGATGCCATGCTCGCTCTGCACCTATGGCCGCATCTCCCCTTTGGCACGATCGGTGTCAAATACGGCACGATCACGGCATCGTGTGATGATTTCAGCATGGAAATCCTGGGCAAAGGCGGTCACAGCGCCCGGCCGCATCAAGGCATTGACGCGATCGCCGTTAGCGGCCACTTGCTGCAAGCCATTTCCTTGCTCGTCACCAAGGCCAACAATCCGGTCGATCCGGTCGTGGTACACGTAGGGAAAATCCAAGGGGGCACGGCGAGCAACGTCATTGCCGATCGCGTGGTGATGGAAGGAACAGTCCGCGCCCTGACGCAAGAGACGAGGGAACGGGTAAAGCAACAGCTTCAGTCGCTGGCGGAGAACGTCGCGAAAACGTACGGAGCCAAGGCGAGCATTCGCTATTCGGATGGCTACTGCCCGGTTGTAAACGACGAGCGCGTGACCGGTATGCTGGAGCAAAGTGCGAAAGTATTGCTGGGAGCGGGCCACGTTCATGTACTGCCTGTGCCATCGATGGGAGCAGACGACTTCGGGGCATTTGCCGAGCAGGTACCGAGCAGCTATTTTCGCTTGGGGATCCGGCAAGCCGATCAACCGTGCTTCGATTTGCATCATCCGGAATTTCAATTTGCCGATGAGATCATTCCGGTCGGTGTCCGCGTGTTTACGTGGACCGTACTGAACGGGTTACAGAAAGGAATGTAGCGACGATGATGACAAAAGAAAAGGTACTGGAAATCGTTGAGAATCAGAACATTGAGTTTATTCGCGTGGAGTTTTTGGATTACGCCGGTTTGACGCGGGCACGCACCGTGCGACGAGCCCAACTGAAGGAAGCAATGGAAAAAGGAATTAATTTCAGTACGGCAGCGATGAGCTTTGACAGCTTTGACGACCTGATTCCGAATCCGATGTACAGCCAGCAGGACGGGGACGTGTTTGCCATTCCCGATCCGAGTACGTTTGCGATCGTGCCGTACCGGAAAAATACCGCCCGGATGTTTTGTGACCTGACGGATGTGAATGGCGACCCGTGGGCCGGCTGCCCGCGCACCGTGCTTAAGCGTCTGCTGCAAGAAGTTGAATCGCTTCTTGGCGGGACGATGCACATGGCCTTTGAACAGGAAGCGTATTTGCTTACGGACGTTGACGGCGAGCTTCAGCCTGCGGACGGGAGCCTGTGTTTTTCTACAGACGGCGCGGATATTCAAGAAGCGTTCTTGCAGGATTTCGTCTATTCGCTTGAAGCGATGGGAGTGGCGACCGAGCAATTTTCCAGCGAATACGGACCGGGCCAGCTCGAGATCAATCTGAAGTACGCACCGGCGTTGAAAGCGACTGATGATCAGGTGACATTCAAGCAACTGTTCAAGCACATAGCACGTGATCACGGCATGGTCGGCACACTGGCGCCGAAGCCGTTTCAGCACCTGCCGGGTAGTGGACTGCATATTCACATGAGCCTGTACGACGCTGCCGGGGAGAACTTGTTTGAAGACTTCAGCGATCAACGCGGCCTGGACTTGTCGGAAAAAGCGTATTTGTTTATCGGCGGCATCCTGAAGCACGCATCCTCGCTCGTCGCGATTGGCGCACCGAGCATCAACTCGTACAAACGCATGCAGCCGGGTTCCTGGGCACCGGCCCATATATGCTACGGTGCGGGCAATCGCTCGGTACTGGTGCGGATTCCCGAAAAGCGCCGATCCAGACGGTTTGAGTACCGGGCCGCAGATGGCACCTGCAATCCTTATCTGCTCGCTGCGTGCCTGGTCGCCGCCGGACTTCACGGCATTCAAAGCCGCATGGACCCGGGCGAGCCGATTACGCAGGACGTCAGCGTGATGGGTGAGGTGGAATTGAAGGAACGAGGTATCGGCTGGATTCCGCGCAGTCTGAATCAGGCGATCGATTGTCTGGCCGAGGATACAATATTGGCGGAGACGATCGGGCGTTCGATCTGGGAAGAGTTTATTAAAATCAAGCGCAATGAATGGGCGAAGTACTGCCGGCAGGTAAGCGAGTGGGAACGACGTTTCTTTGCTGAACGGTTCTAGCATACGAGTCATCCGTACCCGTCTTCCAGGGGGAAGCGGGAACCGGCAGCCACACTCCAGCACTTTCTAAAGGAGCTGGTGAAGTGGCTGCCTTTTTACCAGTTTGCCGCTCGCGAAGCATCGTGATATGTACAATATGGTAAGGATTGTGCCAGGCAAAAACGAAAGGACCACGTCCAGCGTTCATATCCCGCTCTCGGGCTGAAGGCAAGTGCGGGTGAATTCGGCCGCAGGGGTCGAACGCAGCAGAAACGTTAAACGGCGGTTCAACTGCTCGATCACCGCGAGCGATGCCTCGAATTGAAACGTTTTGCCGTCCAGCAGCTCCGTTAGGCTGCATCCAGCTATTGAGTCATTCCGCCAATTATCGTAATGTAAGGGAGACAAGCAAGGAGGAATGAACCATGAAAGTAGCGATTGCTCAACTGGTAACCAGTGTGAATAAGGAAGAGAATCTGCAAAAAGCAAAGGAATACGTCTCCAAGGCGAAAACAGCGGGAGCGGACTTTGTCTTGTTTCCCGAGATGTACATGGCGTTTGTAAAGCCCTCGACCGGAACGCAGCCAGTCGATGTGGCCGAACCGCTGGATGGTCCGTTTGTCCAGGGATTGGCTGCGGCCGCACGCGAGCATCAAATCTACGTGCTCTGCGGTATGTACGAAACGGTGCCGGGTGACGAGAAACGTGCATACAATACGACGGTTTTTCTCGACAGAAACGGCAATCTCAAGCATCGCTACAGAAAGACGCATCTGTACGACGCGTTTTCGGTTAAAGAATCGGACACGATTGTACCAGGAAGCGAGCCGTATCAAGTGATCGAGACGGAGTTCGGCACGATCGGCATGATGGTCTGCTATGAGGTGCGCTTTCCGGAGATCAGCCGACAACTGGCCCTGCAAGGAGCAGATTTCCTGTTCATTCCGGCTGGCTGGTTTGTGGGTGCGATGAAAGAAGAGCATTGGGAAATCCTCGTCCGGGCAAGAGCGATCGAAAACACGACCTTCATCTGTGCAGCGAATCAGGTCGGCAATGTTTACACCGGCCGCAGCATGATTGTCGACCCGATGGGCGTCATCGTGGCGAGTGCTGGGGAAGAGGAGACGCTGATTGTGGCTGATATTGATCCGGCGCGGGTTACTCGGGTCAGGGAAAAGCTGCCGAGTGTCGTGCATCGCAGACCCGAATTTTATAAGAATGCATAGACGTTACTGAAAAACAGACTTTCGCCAGAATTCGTTAGTAAGACTCCCACACCTCCAGTGGCTAGCCGCATTTTTATGAGAATGCGGCTACGTTTTTTTTATTGCTACACAGTCGTTTTGGGGTGCAAAGCGTAAATCTAATGGATTGATTAAAACCTAACGAAAATAGAAAGTTACCAAACCATCACTGTAACTTTTAATCAATGAAATATGTCTTTAAAGAAGGAGGAAATGTTTGTAAAACGGGGGAGACGATGAAAAAAGTTATCTATCTGTTAGTCGCAATATCCTTATTTTGTGGGTTGCCCGGTTGCTCTAATAATGATGATCAATCAGTAGTAAAAAGCAAACCTTACTCGTCCGATGAGGCGATTAGCAAAGGTGATGTTGTATTTCTAAACGAAGTCTACAACTTTGAAAAATTTGATGCTTTCATAACGAATCTTGGGAACAAGAAAGCAGACAGTATCCGAATCACGGGTTATACTGATGAAGGTGATCCGATATACAAGGATTTGCAGTTTGACGGTAACGAAATTAGCTTCACGTACGATAATTCAAATGATAAATTTGGTGGAAGCAACAAAGGCATACGAACAGACACATGCTCCAAAGTATCGAGTGAGGAAACCGAACCTGGTGAAATTGAATATACAGTTAGTGGTTGTACAAAAAATGATCCCGAAATCAGTTACTTTCTGCTCCGTATGAAAAAAGAGTAAACTCTCAAAACGATTTGCTGCTATCTGTTAGTCTACGACGCTTTGGTAGAAACACGCCTGTAGATGAGGAGAAAGGACACGTAAACCATGACCTTCAAAAGCAAGAGGGACCGCAAGTATACTCTGATCATGTACAGCACGGTTGTCATTATCGATCTCGTGATGCTTGTTCCGCTGTTGATCGACCCGCGTGGATTTCAGCCAGCGGAAGTCGCGACGATTATTTCCATCACCGCACTAATAACCGCGGGTTTGCTCTGGCTCTTTTACGGGATCTCCTATACATTTCGTGACGACTGCCTGATTGTCCGGGGCGGCCCGTTCCGTTCACGCATCCCTTATGATGAAATCACAAAAGTTGCATCCGCAAAAGACCTGTGGATGGGGTATCGGTTGTTGATGTCGGATGATGCCATTGAGATCTTTTACAAGCAAGCCATCATGGGCAGCGTCAAAATTTCGCCGGTTGAAAAGGAACAGTTTATGGATGAGTTAAACAAGCGCTGCAAGCATGCACAGTTTACTTTATGAGGTGCAGCCGAAGAGGGCCAGCAACACAGTCTCTTGCACAGGACGAGTTTTGAAGACGAGTTGCAGCAAGACCAACGAAAAAGCAGGTACCGGCATGCTTACTTTCGCCGGCCCTGCTTTTTCCTTTGTTAATAGGCGATTGATCGATATTTTTCCGCGTTTTTCAGGCTTGTCCAGACATCGGGACTTTCTCCGCCGAGATACCAATACGCAACGCCGGCAACGCCGTATTCCATTGACATCAGGTATTTCAAAGCGAGCGAGCGGCTTTCTTCCAGCCAGATCGTATGTTTTACGCCGTTTTTCGTGTAGACAGCGACATACTGGCCGGCGCTCGCATCCCAGCTGATCGCGGCGTTGTTTTTCCGGATCACTTCATACGATTCGGGCAACAGCAAATCCTCTGAGACGAGCTTGCCATTTTCTTTGTACCAATCCCGCGTGTACAGCGGCAGGCCGACAAGCAATTTGTTAGCCGGGAAAAAATCGAGCAAGCGTTCGATGCTATCAGCCAGCCAGGGGAGCGAAGAAACCGAGCCCGCTTGCGGGCCGCCGCTCCAATGCTCCTCGTAGCCCATTAAGACGATGTAATCGGCAGCTTTGCCCAGTTTTGCGTAGTCGTACGGATCGCTCCATTCCGTACCTGAGTCCGGAGGGACGTCGATAGACAAACGCACCTGAAGCCGATTTAGTTGACTCGCCAATCCCTGGATAAATAGCGTAAAGTCGTCCCGGTTATGCGGGCTGATCCCTTCAAAGTCGATATTGATCCCGTCCAACTGATACTTTTTCACCAGACTGACGATCTGCGCGATTGTTGCGGAACGCGATGCCTCGTTGCCGATGTAGCTGTCCGTCAGATCAGGATCAAAGCGGTTGCCAAGCAAAGCCCAGACTTTTTTGCCGTTTTGATGAGCCCATGTGATCAGCGATGCATCTCCGTAGTCGCTGATCGTTCCGGATGAATCGAGGAAAAACCAGCGCGGCGAAAGTGTCGTCACGGTTGAGTTCGCAGCCAAATCCTTTACTTCTGCGTTTGAAGTCTGGTACTGCCAAGCGACTTGCACCGGTGCCTTCACTGAGCTGGGGCCGCTGGCTGTTTTGGCCGCGATGTGCTCGAGAACGACGGCGGTTTCCTGCCGTGTCAGGGAAGCAG
>CAMIVR010000026.1 GCA_946402065.1 uncultured Brevibacillus sp.
AAGGCCTCTTTTCAATTTTCATTACCTGTTACTGGATAATCAACACGCCTGACCTCTTCTATCTCTTTAGATGAAGGGAGGTTGATAAACGCACCTTTATTGGGATGGATGTGGATGAGTTTCTCGTATTGAAGCTTTTTGAGGACTGACCTGATCGGTGTACGACTAACGGCAAACGCTTCAGCGAGCTGCTCTTCACTCAGCTGCATTTTCACTGGAATTTTCCGGTTAAAAATGGCGGTTTTGATTTCCTCGTAGACATATTGCTCAATTGATTCTTTATTGTTTTTCTTCAATGCCAGTCACTCCAAACTTTAATGAAATACAACATTTGTATTTTATAGTATCAGCTCCAAAAGAACAAAGACAATATATGCATGTTGTATTTATATATTGTTTGAAATTATTGTATACAACTAACTGGTACATATAATCTCATATCGCGTTGTAATTTTCAATACTTTTTTTACTTTAGGCTAATTCACATGCATTCAGATTCCTTTCCAACTTCCCTTCACCCTGAAAAAACGCTGAATTTATCCGGTTTTATCCACCTATCCCTGGCTTATCGGAACATTGGTCCGAACACCGCCTTATCGCCTTGTGGGGAGAGGCATACGTCTCTGTGCTGACGCGAACCCGCGTTTATTTCAGCGGTTCTCAAAAATGGACCATTAATTGTATTTATCTATTGTATTAATTTATTATATACTGAGATTAATTCATTATTGTTTCGACCCTGAATGCAGAGGAGCTGATTGCATGTCAAATATAATGATCACAGGAGCGAGTCGTGGTCTTGGCTATGAGCTGGTCAAGTTGTTTTACTCGCACGGTGCGACCGTTTTTCCGTTAGTCCGAACCCAGGCGGCCGCAGACATACTTCTGGCTGAATGCAGAACGCGCGTAGTCCCGATCATCGCCGATGTCGGGATGGATGAGTGCGAGGTACAGATTCGTGAAACCCTCTTCCAGCATGCCGATTGTCTTGATATTTTGCTGAACAATGCTGGTTCACCCGGCCAAGCCAAAACCATCGAGGAGCTTACGACGGAAGAAATGGCCCATCAGCTGAACGTCCATTGTCTTGGCCCTGTTCGCACGATAAAGGCAGCTTTACCGCTGCTTGAACGTTCCTCTCATCCACGCATTGTCAACGTTTCTTCTCGGCTTGGCTCGCTTGGAATGATGTCTTCCGGGGAATTTGATCATTTGTCGATTTCATACTCCTATCGGATCGCCAAAGCTGCACAGAACATGTTTACCATTTGCTTGGATCAAGAGCTGCGGAAAAAAGGCATTGCCGTCAACAGCATCCATCCGGGAAAATTAAAAACCACGAGTGCCGCAAAAGATGCCGACATGGATGTAACGCAAGGTGCCCACAACATCTATGCTTGGCTGCAAGCGGTGGAGAAAGGCTATTCCGGCAAATACGTTCAGCCTGGCGCAGGCGAGCTGCCCTGGTGAGTTTTACAGAAAATGACGTGGGAAAATCAGAAAAATTGGGCTTCTCGCCCAGTCTAGTAGCGAAAGCTGTAGTTTTTCTTATACTTCGGCCTTTATCGCATTTCTGATAGAAGAAAAAAAGCAGGGGACCTTCCCTACTCGGTTTTGTTGCTGCATATTTATTTATTTGCTCTGCTGCTCTTTCGCAGGAATGGACTCATTTATATCCGTAGGTAATTCTCTTTGGATAAGCGTTTCAATATCAAACAGTTTTTTAAACAGCTCAAGTATGAACGGTTCTAACGCTGTTTGAAGTGTCCGTAATGGTTCATCGTTTTTGAAGATATCTGAATGTTTTACTTTATGTGCGGTTTCCCGGTCAATAAAGAATTCAACTCCACCTTCCTCACTTTCCTCATCCAAGGTTTCGACAAATTCGTCGTCCTCCAGTTTTTGATAATCACGAAGAGAATGCAGATCGGCACATTGCAATGAATACGTCTCGTTTTTATAATTGGTTGCGGTCAACATTACGACGCCGTTATCTTCCCGTCTGTCAACAAATTCAACGGATGACGCAAAGGGTTCAATTTGGGGTCTATACTCTTCTGTAATTGTGTTAAACAAATTAAACAGCTGGTCAGCTTGATCGATCCACTTATTATTGATGGTTGTTTTTTTGAGTTCCTTTTCCAGCTGTTTCTTATATCCTTCCACTTCGGTATCCACAAACTCTGCAAAAATGGTTCCCTTCGCTTTCTCTTTCAATTCCTTCAACCTTTCCAACACCTTCCGCAACACCGTCCGTATACCAAATATGATTTGAGATATTGTTGCCGAGTTCATGTATCGTTATACAAAGGTTATTTTTATACCCATTGACAATCATCGGGATCAAACTCGATGAGAAAGTGTTCAAAATTTACGATTCGCAATTGATCGTCATCTGTTGCATCCAAGTATCTAATTTTGCAGCAGAGTCGAGGCTCAATCCATTGGATCCCGTTTCGATCCTTCCAAAGATGTATCTGATCAACCACTCCTACAAATGCTTCCATTTCCTCGGGGTGAATCCCGCGTTTTACTTTCGCTAATGGCTTATAATCCCTATCCCCGAAATGGGCTCCTACAATTAGTTCAAAAGGGCGTAATGTATATCCAAGGATCACACAGTTCTGATATTTCCACGTTTTATTAGATAACTCAATCCAATTCCCATCTTTATGTAATAATGCCCGACAGCCCTCTAATGAACATTGGAACATATAACGACTATTTTCACATTCCATTTTGGCATCCGATACGGGTCTTCTTTTTGGCGATTTATAAAGCATAGACATATAACCTCCCATGTTAATCTTGTACCATGATGATGTGAATCTCCATAGGTGGTTTCTGGGAAAGTCGTTACCCCATTTGTCAGATGAAACGTATCGGCGGCCTGAATGAGTGAGAAAATCTTACTTAGGGAACCATAAGGAAAAGGAAAAAGGAGTACACTCAATGCGATCAATGTGGAAAGGAAGCATCAGTTTCGGTTTGGTGAATATCCCGGTAAGTATGTATAAAGCTACGGAAGACCATAAAACAAGTTTCCGGAGTTTGCATGATGAGTGCAAACATCCAATCCAATACAAGAAATGGTGTCCCGTTTGTAACGTTGAGGTAGAACAGAAAGACATTATCCGAGGTTATGAATACGCACCCAGCAGCTACATCATTATCACTGATGATGATATCAACGAGCTGCCCTTGCCTACCTTGCGAACGATTGAGATTCTTCATTTCACTGACAAGGACAACATTGACCCTATTTACTACGAAAAACCGTATTTTTTAGGCCCGGGTGAATATGGTGGCAAACCCTATAAACTCCTGTACGAAGCCATGAATCAAACGGGAAAGGTCGCGGTGGCTAAAGTCGCATTTCGCACAAGCGAACATCTCTCCGTTATCCGTCTTCATAAGAATTGCTTGGTCATGAACTTGATTCATTATCCGTCAGAGGTAAGGGCTGTCGAATTAGTGCCGGGAATTGAAGGGATAGCAGGGACTGAAGTGAGTGAGGCTGAACTTCATATGGCCAGCGTACTGATTGAAGAGATAAGCGAGGCTTTTCGAAATGATTACAAGAGTAATTATGAAGAAGCGCTTAAGGTGTTAATTGAAGCGAAACTTCAAAAGCATGAAGTTGAACAGCCTGAGGCAGCACCACGGGTGGATAATGTTGTTAATCTGATGGAAGCTCTACAGCGTAGTCTGAACGTATCAAAGGAAAAACAACATGAGAAGAATGCTGAACCGGTATCAGCTGCAGCGGGTGAGAAACCGACAGCAACTGAGAAAAACCCAGTCGCATCACCATCAGATCAGAAGCGCCGCAGACGTAAAGTGCAGCTATAATCCGAAGTATGTCTCCTCTTTGGGTTACTGCTTGTATGCATATCCATAGCAGATCGATCAAGTCTAGTAGTAGTGTCTTCCCTTTTTTGAGACTGCCTATAAAGCTTGATATAGACGGAAAGCTTTGGTTGTTTCCAAAGCTTTCTAGTTCATTCCTATGCTAAATGGAGTTGTTCAACCACTGAAACCATCCTCATGATTTAGCGAAGGAAAGAAGCTAAGTATCCCTTCATAGTTCTCTCGATCAAAAAACTCCCCCCTCACCCCACCACATTCCGATCCAGCGCCCGGTAGCGGATCGCTTCCGCTACATGTGCGGCCTCCACCTGTTCACTCAGTTCAAGATCGGCAATCGTTCGGGCTACCTTGAGAATCCGGTCGTAAGCGCGAGCACTCAGGCCGAGCTTTTCAAAGGCGGCGCGCAGCAAATCGCGACCGGCCTGATCGACCTGCACATGCTGTCTGATCTCTCGCCCGTTCATTCCGCTGTTAAAAGGAAAATCTTTGCGCTGTGAAAACCGTTCCGCCTGCGTCCTGCGAGTCAACTCCACCCGATTGCGGATAACCTGCGAAGACTCTTCGATGATCCGCTCTCCCAACAGCTCCACAGACACTCTCGGAACCTCCAGATGGATGTCAATGCGGTCGAGCAAGGGACCGGATAACCGTGCGCGATAATTCTTTACCTGCTGTGGTGTGCAGGTGCATTCTCTCTGGTCAGCCGATCCGTAGAATCCGCATGGACACGGATTTAAAGAGCCGACCAGCAAAAATCTGGCCGGATAGGTAAAAACCTGTTTCGCCCGGCCAATCGTCACCTGACCGGCTTCCAGCGGCTGCCGCAATACCTCCAGCACCCGACGGGAAAACTCGGGCATTTCGTCGAGAAACAGGATGCCGTTGTGGGCCAGACTGCATTCGCCGGGTCTGGGCGATTGCGCCCCGCCTCCGGCCAGAGCAGCCGATGTGATCGTATGGTGCGGGGCGCGAAACGGCCGTTCGCGAATCAATCCGCTCTGTCGCGTCAGCATCCCGGTAATGCTGTATATTTTCGTTACATCATACGCTTCTTCGACACTCAGTGCCGGCATGATCGAGGGCAGGCAATTCGCCAGCATCGTCTTCCCCGAACCCGGCGGGCCGACGAGCAACACATTGTGAAATCCCGCTGCCGCTACCTCCAGCCCCCGCTTGACATACGATTGTCCGAGTACATCGGAAAAGTCATGGACCGGTTCAGCATTCCGCCTGTTTAGCAAGGCCGGCTTACCGTCCGCTGTCTCCGAAATCCCGTCGGAACGCCAGCCCTCAGATGATTCCGGCTTCATCCAAAACGATACGGCCTGCTTCAAATCGCGAGCCGGAAGCACTACGACATCGACCAAAGAGGCTTCTTCGCGGTTGTCATACGGAAGAATGACGTGGGTAAAGCCGTGCTGTCTGGCCTCCAACAAAATCGGCAAAACGCCGGGAATACTGCGCAAACTGCCATCAAGCGCCAACTCCCCGAGGATCATGATCTTTTCCTCGCGCAATGGCATTTGCTCGGAGGCAACGAGAATTCCCATCGCGATAGCCAAATCAAAACCGGACCCTTCCTTGCGCAAATCGGCAGGGGCGAGATTCACTGTGATTCTCTGCATGGGAAAAGTAAACTCACTGTTGCGCAGGGCTGCTCTCACCCGATCACGCGATTCCTTGACCGCTGATCCCCCCAGGCCAACGATGTCAAACTGTGGCAATCCATTCGCCAGATCTACCTCCACTGTGACAGAAATCCCGTCAATTCCATAGACTGTGCCGGAAAATGTTCGCGCATACACAGGCAGTCCCCCTTCTCTCTCAAGCATAGAAAAAGACAGTTGCCTGTGCAAAAAAAATAAGCCAGCGTAAGCGGCTTACTGATCATATGCGGTCATTACATCCCGAAACCTGGTCTTGAGCAGTTTTCGAGCTTTGGTTGTGTTCAAGGAAGTATCCAATGGCACTCCCTTTTTCTTTGCCTCCTCATCAGGCAGGAGTTCTTCCTTTACCAGCTTCGTGTCTAGTCCTAGATTTGCCGCCATTTTTTGTTGAACGTATAATGACTTTCCTTGATAGAAGGGCCAACATGCAAGATCCCAGTGAATTCAGACCCGCAGATTTCTATGATACTGTCCGACAGATCATCGACATGAACGAAGGTTCGATATAGGTTGGCAGCTCGATATAACTCTTGTTTTGATTGGAGGCATGAAAGTAAATGGCTTACTCGCTTGTCCCACAAGCCTGACACTGTTCTACCGTAGATTGGACCGGTTCGAATAATCACATGGTTTTTGTGTGCAGATTGGACGAGGGCCTCACCGTGCAGTTTGGCATTTGAGTAATTTGATAAAACGGTATCTGCATGAAATAGCGACGGTTCGTCAGTCTCAGAATAATTGCCTTTGCCTTGGGAGAAGACACCGTCAGTTGAAACGCAGATGATTTTAACGTCCGGATTCACTGTGCGCAAAACATTAGCGAATCCTTGTTTAATCAAATTGCTCTCATCTTGTCCGCTCATTACCGCCCAAACAATGATCGTCGGTTTGAATTTCACATACAGATTGCTCCATTCTTCTTCCCTGGTAACATCAAAGCTTTCTGCAGCCTTTGATAGGGTCAGAAATTGGCTTGAACTTCCTCAAGCTCCACTCCGCCATAATCCTCAAACAATCTCCCGTTCTGATCGTCTACCTGATCAAACTGGTAGATGCGGATAATCGCTGGCTCTTTTGCATCTATCCCGATGTACACTTCTTCTTTTACCGGCAAACCGGTCGCGGTATCGAGATACGCGATGACTGTTTCGTTCGTTCTTTGTCCTGCATTTCCCCCAAATGTGAGAACTACCGCCATTCGTACTTTACTCACTTTTATGCCTTGAATGACATTTGACCCCAGATTTTCCCAGGTGTTGTTCAACGGTGCGCTCTCATAGTCTTCCTTATAGCGTGTGAACAGATCACTGTATTCGTGAGGAAGTGATTTGTACTGACGCAGCGTCCCTTTGACTTGTCCATCTTCCCTTAGTTGAATGCTTATAATCTTTTGTCCATTTTCTGTAACAAACTTCTTGCTATACTTGATTTGATCAAGTGGATGTTCAGAAACAGTCGGTGGCAGCGAATAGCCAAAATAGTCTGTTCGCCTGTTTCCATTAGCAGTATCAAACCATTTCTCGGTAATGCTTGCTGCTTTCATATCCTTGTAATCCGTCCCATACTGAAGAATTTTCACATGCTGAACTGTTTTAGTCTGGCTGGACGTTTCAGTTGATGGGACTTCTACGGCGTACAAATTTGCCGCAGAGCAATGGAATGCGAGCAGGATGAGCGCAACTTGTAACAGTATTTTCCTCATGGGACACACCTCCGAATATGTATCATATTACCATATCTATCCAGAGAAATGCTTTTTTGTTGGGAAAAACCAGCCGTCCCTAGAGCTTATACTTGTGATTTGTACTCACGGTTTGATAGTACTCCTCCAGCGTAATCCCCTTTTCCGCGATGACACTGGCAATCTCGACTCCGACATAACGCAGGTGCCATGGCTCATACGAGTAACCCGTAACCGCTTCCTTGTCCTTCGGATAGCGGATGATAAAGCCAAAGCGACTCGCGTTTTGCGCAAGCCATTTGCCTTCCGGCTTGTTGCCCAATGCCTCCGTCAGTTGATTGTGTACGCTCGGACTGGAGACGTCCATCGCCAACCCGGTCTGGTGCTCGCTTTGTCCGGGAATGGCGCTTGTCCTGTTTGCTTGCGCTTTTCCCTCGACTTTTGCGTTATAGGCAAAAATCGCCGATTGCGTACTGTACGAACGATAGCCGGAGACTCCCACCAGAATGATATTTTCTTGGGCAGCTTGGACTACCAGTCTTTCCAGCGCATCTGCCGCTTCCTTGCGCAGCTTTTTCTTCGGGCTGTCTCCAGCAAACGAAAAAGGAATCTTCACTTGCACCAAATCGTTCGGTATGTAGGCAGCGGACAGTCCATTCTGTTTATTGACCAGGATGCTGATATCGCCGGAAGAAGTCGGGGTTGCCGGGGGAGACTGCTTGTTTGGCTTTGGCGTTGCCGCATCCGTATGTCCCGGCACGGTTTGGGTGGCATTTGGGCCGATGATATAGCTCGCCTCACTCCTTTCACATGCCATGCTTTCGATCAGCAGGCTGGCCAGGCACGCGGCAACTACGGTTTTTACGTATTTTTGCATAGGCAACTCCTTTTCCTCTGCAATCTCGTTCTACCATTTTATCATACAATTCCAAAACATCTTCACTCCGGTTCGAGAATACCCGGCTTCATCGGCTTTCTGCATGAGGCGTCGCTTCTACCTCTGCTCTGGCGACACCGTTTTCCAGAAGAAAATAGAAAAAAACAGCAGGACATACAGGAAAATCAGGTGGAAGAATATAACTATTTTAGGAATACATAAAAATAGGCAGGTTATCCAAATGAACGTTTACCGCTCCTTGTTTGAAAATAATCCCGAAGCAGTTTACGCTTTAGATGCAGCTGGACGATTTACAGATGCCAATCCGGCCTGCAGCAAACTGTTTGGCTATGCTTGTGATGATCTGCTGCACAAACCGTTCACTTCGTTTCTGGCAAATCAAACAAGTGAACGTACGCATGTGGAATTAATGGAAGCGGCAGAAGCGGGCAGATCGTCTACCGGCTCAATTGAGATCACTACGAAACAGGGTGTAATCATCACGGTGGAGCTTACTCTGTATCCGTTGAACGAAGGTGGGCGCTTCGCGGGAAGCTGGGCCATCGCCAAGCAGCGGCATGTTCATAGCAATACCCGCTACGTGCAGGTCAAGAGCGAGCCTCCCTTCTATCGAGACTTTTTGGAGCACTCGTACGACATCTTTACGGTATACGACGTCCAGTTTGTGCGGAAGTTTATCTCCCGCTCGGCCTTTATTCACCTCGGTCATCTGCCCGAATACTACATCGGGAAAGCATTGTTTGATCATGTCTACACCGACGATCGACAAGTGGTCCTCAACAAGTACTGCGAGCTCCTTTTGCTAAAGCTTCCGACCCAAATGGAATACCGCATGCCTCATCGGGATGGGCGGCTCCTCTGGTTTGAATCGCGAATTGTCCCTTTGCTTGCGGAAACCGGGGAAGTGAAAGAGTTTATCGGCGTGTCCCGCAATATCACAGAGCGCAAACAGGCGCTGGAGGCCATTCGCCAGACAGAGGAAAAATATCGGCTCATCGCGGAAAATACGTTGGACATGATCCGCTTGATCGACAAAGATCGCAAGGTCATCTACGCTTCCCCCTCCCATGAAGCGGTTCTGGGCTACGCACCGTCGGAAATTATCGGCTCGATCAAATGTGAGCATGTCCATCCGGATGACTTTCCGATCACGATGGAAAAGCTGGAAGCCCTCATGCAGCAAAAAGTTCCGACAACAGCGGAGCTCCGCTACAAACACAAGCAAGGCCATTACGTCCTGCTGGAAATCGACGGGATCCCCCTTATGGATGACAATTCGGAGGTAAGCGGCGTTATCCTGGTTGCGCGGGACATCACGAAACGAAGAAAGACGGAAGAGCTTTTGCTGGAATCGGAAAAGCTGTCAGTCATCGGCGAGCTTGCCGCTGGCATCGCTCATGAGATCCGCAATCCGCTGACGTCAATCAAAGGCTTTATCCAACTGTTGCGTTCCACTACCGATCACTCCGGGGAATACTTTGACATCATTTTATCGGAGCTTGACCGCATCAACTTTATCGTCAGCGAGCTGCTCGTCCTCTCCAGACCGCAAGTACATGAATACAAATACAAGAATCTGACGGAAATTCTGGAAAATGTGCTCATGCTGCTGGACACACAGGCGATCCTCAACAATGTCCGCATCTACACCAACATGCGGCTCACGCTGTTTCAAGTCAAGTGCGAGGAAAATCATCTGAAGCAAGTCTTTATCAATTTGCTGAAAAACGCCATCGAAGCCATGCCAAACGGGGGAAATATCATTATCCGCACAGAGACGGTCAACCAGAACAGCGTCCGGTTAAGCTTCATCGACAATGGCTGCGGCATACCCGAAGAGCTGCTGCCCCGCCTCGGCGAGCCGTTTTACACGACGAAGGAAAAAGGCACGGGACTAGGCCTGATGGTCAGCTATAAAATCATTCGTGATCACGGCGGCACGATCAATATCAGCAGTAAAGTAAATGAGGGCACGACGGTCGAGATCACCTTGCCTTGTCGGCTGTAATCAATCCGAAACGGATACCATGTCCGCCGATGTCCAAAGCGGGTTCAGCTACGAACAGTATCGCGGAACAAATCTGCTCACAGCTTCCACTTTCCCAAGGTGGAGGCGTTTCTTTTTTACCTGAACCATTTCTTATTCCAACGCTGATCGCCCATGAATGACTAGCAGCAATCATCTGAACTAGATAGAGTGGAAAGAGGTTCATTGCCACTGACATGAATGCTGCCATGCTGGAGAATCCAGATACGCACAAGTGCGGTGCCAATTTTTCCATCTTTGGGCGCTGGGGTCTACCTGAAGATGTCGCTGACATTGCGGCATTTCTCGCCTCACCTGATCGCCGCTGGATCACCAGCCAACTCATTGATGCCAGCGGAGGCTCTCATCTCTAAGCTTGTTGAAAGCAAAACTCGTTGAAACAGCAAGGGAGCGCCACTGAAACACCCCTCTGCCCATCTGTTTGTCAGGTGGCGAGGGTTGTTTTCGCAGCGGCAGCTTTACCTTGCCTTGCCTTGCTTTGCGGGTTATTGTTTCACGGCAACGACCCGCAGTCTTTTGTAATCGGCTATCCACTCGCTTCCACTGTACAGGGAAGGTTTAATACGGGCAATCGCCTTTTCCGCAAGCGCCTCTTTCACTTCCTGCGACATGCCGGCAAAAAACGGCTCACAAAAAGTCGCAAACCACTGGGCTAACCCGGCTTCGCCATCTGCCAATGGCGTAGGTCGGTCAAAATGAATCGCGTAGACGACGCGGAAGCCGGCCCGCTCCAACAAGCTCGTATACTCACCTAAAGAGGGGAAATACCACGGGTTGCGCTCATTCGCATCGAACCCGTTTTCGTTAAGTACTGCGCTGATGCCCTCGACAATCGCCTGGACGTTCCCTTTGCCCCCGAATTCCGCTACAAGCCGCCCGCCCGGCTTTAATGCCAGGGCTATGCTCTGAACGACCAATTCCGGCCGCTTCATCCAGTGCAATGCCGCATTGGAAAAGATCGCGTCAAATTGGCAAGCGCTGCGGAATGTTTCCGCATCGCCAACGGAAAAATCCAGGTCTGGAAATTTTTCTTTTGCCTTGGCGATCATCGATTCCGATAAATCCACGCCAGTGACAGCTGCGCCACTCCGGGCGATCTGCTCCGTCAGATCGCCTGTCCCACAGCCGAGATCAAGAATCTGCTCGCCCGGCTTGGGTTGCAGCAGTTCGATTACCCCTCTGCCGTACCCCGATACAAAACTCATTTTGTCATCATACAGCGTCGCATTCCAGCGATTTGTCGCCATGTTGCGGCCTCCTCTTGTCACGCCTTGAACGTCTCCATGTTTATGTCCGGCGTTTGCTCCGGTTACCTTCTGTTTTATCAGCTTTTTATACATAAGTCCAATCTATAAATACTCTTGGTTAGATAGTTTTTACCTATACAAAAGACGCTTTACCGCTTCATTTCCCCTGGCCGTTTGATAAAATCCGGCATTGCCGCAATTACGTCGGGCATTCGACCATTATTGGAAATCGCAGCTGCGCCGGGCTTATCATGATGACTTTTGGTTGCGACGATGTCCCGCCCCCCCAAAAAAAGGACCCTCCGAGAGGATTCGGAGGGCTAACATGATGTTTGGAGGAGTTCATCGCGTCGAGTACAGTACATAGTACGCATAAATGCCCCCCTCTGCTTTAGACTCCTCCCCAGTAGGCAGCCTAATTGTTGGGGACATCCGTCAAAAGGCGTTTCGCAGGTGGACGATTTCCGGAGCCTTGCCATACCGACAGGAAATCGCAATCGCGTCAAAGCGAATTCCGCTGGCGCCGACGTGCTGCTCCTGCATGTATGTGAGAGCGAGTTCACGCAGCTTGACCTGTTTTTGCCTGGTGATCGCCTCTAACGGCGTTCCGAAGGCAGTCGACTTACGCGTTTTTACTTCGATAAACACGAGTGTCTCGCCGTCCTTGGCAACCAGATCGATTTCACCACGGGCAGTCCGATAATTGCGATTGAGAATGATGTAGGCTTGCTTGCGCAAATAATCTGCAGCCAGGTCTTCCCCTAACCGTCCCAATGCGATCCGGCTTTTCGTCATAGTGATTTCCCCTGCTTGTCCAGGCGGTAGACGAGTGCGAGAATCTCGGCGACAACCTGGTACAGCTCCGGCGGGATTTGCTGATTCAGGTCCAGCTTCCCGAGTACCTCGACCAATGACGGATCTTGCTGGATGGGAATGCTGTGCTCCTGTGCTTTGGCCAAAATGTTATCAGCGATATATCCCTTCCCTTTTGCTACTACGACAGGCGCATCCGTTACACCAGCTTGGTAGCGCAGCGCCACTGCCTGCTTGCGTTTCATGAATGTCTCATCGGTCATATGCGTATATCCATCCGTTTGTAGTCAGACATCAGGCTGCTTTTGCCCTGGGGTGTTGCTGTCTTTTCCGGTTCGCGGGGAATCGGCAGACTGCGCAAATTGGAGAGCTGGTACCCCAAATCGCGCAAGTTCGCGGAAAATTCCCGTTTGGCTGCAGGCAAAAAGCTATCGACCCAGCTTGCGTTCGTAAAAATCTGTACGTTAATGATGCGATTCACAATCGCCACATCGACCATCGTGATTCCCATATGGGCCAAATCGAGGTTAAAAAACAAGCGGCAGTTATCGGTGTCCAGTTGGCCTCCGTCCTGTTTTTTGGCTTCGATCTGGACATAGGCTGTCTCGTCTCCGTGCTCTGTCCGCAGCGGAACCTGCATGACGACTTGTGAAATCAATTGATTGGGCGGCTGCACAAGCATCAGCTGCTGCCCCGTGATTTGCTGCAGCAGCGATTCCGCAGCTTCGCGCAGTTCATTGGGAACAGCGTGTGCTGGCGCCTGGGAGAGCTGCAGCAAGAGTGATTTGACATTGTCCAGACCATCATGAACAAAAGCTTCACTGCCTCTGGCGGCAGCCGCGTAGTGGATAATCTCGCGCTCATGCATGACGCCCAGTTGCCGCAGCATGGCTTTTATCGGGTCGGCATTATCCGCCAGCTGCCCCGCTCCCTTAGCAGCGGAATCGATTGCATCGTTATGCACACCAACTGTCCCTGCATGTGTTACCGCAGTCTTTCGCTGATCAGCCTGCGTCTGCCCGACAGGAGGTTCCGTTCCCCTTGGCAGTTGATTGCCCGATACATCGGTTGCTTTTCCCGCCAGTTGATCCACCTGCGGCACATTCGCGTTCGCTGGTCTATCATGAAGAACCGCATCTTGCGGCAAACGGCCTGGCTGCACCGTTCCTCCCAAGGCCAAGTCAGGTTTGCCTGCAGTCTGGGTGATGTCCGCTGAGACAGTTTCCCCGGCAGGAAGCGTGGATGACGGCTGTCCCTGCACCGGCGTCTGACGACTGTTCGCATTCGTGGCGCCCTGTTGTTCGTCAGTCCCACCAGCACCGGATACGTCTCCACCTACTAACAATGGCAAATTGACTAATTTCTCACGTACCTGCAGGACCAATTGCTTCGCGTCAACCTGTCCGCTTTGTGCCGGCAACGGCTGCGCTCCTGAGCCTGCCTGCGCTTTTTCCATTACCGGCTTCCCCTCGGGCTCAGTACCTGTCTGGGCAAGAAACTGATCGATCTGCTGCACAAAAGACTGCAGCTTGCTGCTTAACGGCTGGTCGGAGAGAAATGCCTTGAGTGCGCCAACCACATCGCTCGTCAGCGGCAGGCTGCGCTTCATTGCCAGCATGAAAGCATCTACGGTTGCCCCGGAAACTCCCTGCCCTTTCGCTACCTGGGTAAATGCTTGTACGATCTCCTTGCTGACCGGCGCATTCTGGTTTACCAATTCCTGAACGATGGTCTTGCTCTCCCTCGGGTCTGTGATCCCAAGCGACTTCATCAAGCCATCAAGCGAGCCGTTCTGGACTTCGGCGGGCGCATCCGGATTGGTCAGCACTTTCAGCGTAACCATGCCAGAGGACGGCTGTACCTGCAGCCATGCCTTCTGCCCCGCTTCCAGGCTTGCTTCCAGCTTGGCGACAACCTGCAGGCCGCCAATTTGCACGAGTGCCATATTTTCCGGATACAGCTTTTGCACTACGCCGCGAAACACCTGGCCAGGCGAAAATTCAATCGTCTTCTGCCCGCCCACTGTGGCGCGGTTCATCATTGCACTGATTAACTGAGATGCTTGCAGCATATCGCTCCTCCTCCCCTCCGTTCATCTGGTCAGCGTACGCCCTACACCCACTCCTTGACGCCGGTAAAGCTGAAGCGGTGAATCGGAGTAGGCCCGTGTTTTTCGATTGCTTGCAAATGCTCTTTTGTGCCGTAGCCGGCATTTTTTTCGAATCCGTACTCGGGGTATTCACGCGCGTATTCAGCCATCATAGCATCACGCGTCACCTTGGCAACGACCGACGCGGCGGCAATCGAAACACTTGCGGCATCCCCGCCGATAATCGACATTTGTTCATGCGGAAGATCGGGGAGATGGACGGCGTCGATGAGACAGACGTCTATGTCTACCGTCAGCGACGAAATCGCCATCCGCATCGCCTCGCGGGTCGCTTCCAGGATATTGATTTGATCAATCCGGGCAGGCTCGACGATTCCTACGCCTACCCCCAGAGCCGCTTGTTTGATTTGCTCGCAAAAGTGCTTGCGCTTCTCTTCCGTCAGTTTTTTTGAATCGTCCAGTCCTGGCAAGACGAACGTCTCCGGCAACGCCACGGCGCAAGCGACGACCGGTCCGGCGAGCGGCCCCCTGCCCACCTCATCGATGCCGACAATGACCTGTTTGCCTTGCTGTCTGAGGGTGCGTTCATGCAGATTCATCCGCTCCCACTTGTCCGCCAGCTCTTGCCGTTGCTTCGCCCGCTGCAGCAGCTGGGCAGCGAGCTGATTCACGCCTTTGCGGCGGTCGGCTTGCAATTGCGCAATCAGCTCATCGGATACTTCTGTCAACAGTTCCAGCTGTTTATGTATTTCTGTTATCGACATATTCGCAATGTTCATTGACACCATTCTCTCCCATAGGTATGTCTGTCTCTTTTCCATTTTGAAGATAGACAAGCCATCCGTCAATTATTTATCAGCAGCTACGGGAAAGCGGAGCAATAAGAAAAAACGCCTTCCCCCTCGGTTGGCGTTTTTTCCTAGCTATCTTCCAGTAGCGATGTCGGCTTGCCGATCGGCTGATCGGTCAGCCAGTCCGCCGGACGTTCCAGCGTTACCGTACCCAGCTTGCCTGAGCGCAGCTCGCGCAAAAAAATCTCGGCCGCTTTGTCGTAATCGATGTGCCCGCCAGAGACGACACAGCCGCGCTTTCGGCCGATCTCCTCGAGCATTTGCAAACGGTCTTCCGGCAGCTCCTTCAGCTTAAAGCGCTCTGCCAGTTGCTCGGGATAGTAGTGCATCATGTAGCTGATGACGAACAGTGCCACTTCGCCAAAATCAATCAATTCATCCTTGATCGCGCCGCTGGCAGCCAGGCGCAAGCCGACCATCTGATCTTCGAACTTCGGCCAGAGAATCCCTGGCGTATCAAGCAACTCCAGTTTGTCACCCATTTTGACCCACATCTGTGCTTTGGTGACTGCCGGGCGATCGCCTGTTTGGGCGACAGCGCGCTTGGCCAGACGGTTGATCAGGGAAGACTTGCCGACATTCGGTATGCCGAGAATCATGATGCGCACGGCTCTTGCCTGCATGCCGCGTTCCGTGCGCTTGTTGAGCATGTCGGCAGCAAGCTCGGCGCAGAGCTCCGGCAAACGTGCGACACCCTTGCCGCTGAGTGCATCGATCGGCAATGTCCGCAATCCTTGTTCCTTGAAATACTGGATCCATTCCGTTGTCGCCTTGTCGTCCGCCAGGTCCGCCTTGTTCAGCAGGATCAGGCGAGGCTTTTCACTGACGATCTCATCAATCATCGGGTTGCGGCTGGACAATGGCAATCGGGCATCCAGAAGCTCGATGACGACATCGATCTGCTTCAGTCGTTCCGTCACCTGCCGGCGTGCCTTGGCCATATGGCCAGGAAACCATTGAATGTTCATGCGGTGTTTCACCTACTTCTTTTCCACTGGGTACTGCTAGTGCGTCAGTCTGACAGCGCCATACGGCCAGAACACAAATTCAGCCCGGCCCACGACGGTCTTGATGTCGACGGGACCGATCATCCGGCTGTCTTTGCTGTTGCGGCGGTTATCCCCCATGACAAAAATCTCATGGTCAGGGATCGTGATCGGGCCGAAATCGTTCGTGAGGACCGGCTCACCTTCCGCCTTTGCCTCCGCCCGCTTTTCCGCCAGGTAGGGTTCGTCAGTCTTTTCCCCGTTGATGTATAAGACGTCATCTCTGACTTCGACCGTTTCACCTGCTACGGCGATGACCCGTTTTATGTAATCTTTATCCGCTTCGGCGTGGAACACGATAATATCGCCGCGCTTTGGAGTTGATAGAAAATAGATTGCCTTGTTTACAACCAACCGCTCCGCATTGTGCAGGGTCGTCTCCATCGACTCTCCTTCGACAATAAACGGCGCGAACAGGAACGTGCGGATGAAAAAGGCCAACGCGACTGCGATCGCCAGCGCTTTGATCCATTCCCACGCTTCCTTTTTTCCTTTCTTGGAGGTTGTTGCATCACTCATCCTATTATCCTCCTGTTTTCAAGAGCTCATTCGAAAAACGATTTAAAAAAGAGGGCTGGCATCCAGACCCCCTTTTTGTGCAGGAACACGCTATGAGACGCTTCCTTTGCTCGCTTATCGACGGATTTCTTTGATACGAGCCGCTTTACCTACGCGATCGCGAAGATAGTACAGCTTCGCACGACGTACGCGACCATGACGAACAACTTCGATTTTATCGATTTTCGGCGTGTGCACCGGGAACGTACGCTCAACGCCTACGCCGTAAGAAACCTTACGAACAGTAAATGTCTCGCTGATACCAGTACCACGACGACGGATAACCACGCCTTCAAATAACTGAATACGCTCGCGCTGACCCTCGATAACCTTTACGTGAACACGCACTGTGTCACCAGGTCGGAACGCAGGAAGATCCTGTTTTAATTGTTCTTGAGTTAATTCACGGATCACTTGTTTCATTAGATAATTCCCTCCTTCCAATCAGACGTTCTTACTCGTCCACATAAAACGGCAGATATGATCTGCGCTACGAGTAGCGGACCGCCTTAGTCAGCGGGCAAAATTGCCACAAGTAGTATATTAGCACATTCACAGGGAGACAGCAAGGCTAGTTTACGCTTTTTCCGAGCGAATTTCATCGAGCAATTCCTGCATCGTTTTGGTCAGTTCGAGCTGTTCCAGCAGCTCTGGCCGGCGCTCCAGCGTGCGGCGCAGCGACTCCTTTAAACGCCACCGCTCGATGTTGGCATGATGGCCGGACAAGAGGATGTCCGGCACCCTCCAGCCGCGAAATTCGGCCGGCCGCGTGTAGTGCGGATACTCCAGCAGCCCCGTCGAAAAAGAGTCGGTCACGGCTGAGCTCTGGTTGCCGAGCGCACCAGGCTGCAATCGTACAATGCTGTCGATGACGACCATCGCAGCCAGCTCTCCGCCTGTCAGCACGTAATCGCCGATCGAGATTTCATCCGTTACCAGATGCTCGCGGATGCGCTCGTCATACCCTTCGTAATGGCCACAGAGAAAGACGAGATGGCGCTCTGCCGCCAGCTCCTCGGCGATCTTCTGGCTGTAGCGTTTGCCTTGCGGGCACATGAGCACGACCCGCGGCTTGTCTGTCCCTGCAATCGCCTCTACGGCGCGAAACAGCGGCTCCGGCTTCAGGACCATTCCGCCACCGCCGCCATAAGGCGTGTCGTCTACCGTACCGTGCTTGCTCTCCGAATAATCGCGGAAATTGGTCACCTGAAAGGAAACGATGCCCTTTTCCGCCGCTTTTCCGAGAATGCTCGTGTTGAGGACTCCGTCGAACATCTCCGGAAAAAGTGTCAAAATATCAATTCGCATCGTCCTACACCAGGCCTTCCATCAAGTGGCAAACGACTCGCTTGTTGGCCACATCGACCGACTTGATGCACTCATCGATGTAGGGCAGCAGGATTTCTCCGCGCTTGCCGCCCTTGACCACCCAGACATCATTGGCGCCGGGTTGAAGCACCTCGACGATTTTGCCAAGTGACTCGCCTTCATCTGTAATCACTTCACAGCCAACCAGCTGGTGGATGTAAAATTCATCTTCTTCCAGTTCGATGAGCTCGTCCTCGGACACCTTCAATTCGCCGCCTTTGAACTTCTCCACGTCATTGATCGAATCAAATCCTTTAAACGTGAGCAGCTCAAACTCTTTATGCGACCGGCGCGACGCGATCGTCACTGGCAGCGGCGCAGGCAGCGAGGGGTGAAACAGGCTGAGCTGATTGCCCACCTTAAAGCGTTCGTCAGGAAAATCTGTCGTGGAGACGATCCGCACTTCCCCTCTCAACCCCTGTGTATTAACCAGCTTCCCGACTGTAAAGTATCGCGTTTGTCCCATGCTAAGCTCCTCCTTGCCGAATCTCATGGACGACTCCGTCTTTCAATACGATCTCCGTACCGCCGACAACTTCCTGCCAGATATCGCCAATGCTAAGCTGGACGCTGCTTTCCACCGTCGTGTAGAGAATTTCGCTGCCAAGCGGCAAATTCTCCACCTGCTTTACTTGAAATTGCAGAATCTCCAGCTTTTCCTTGCGTATCCGTTCTTCCCGGGCGATTTTATCCAGAACCTGGGCGCGGGCATCAGATGACTTCTTCTGTGCTTCGCTGACCAGCTTTTTACCTTGAAACTGCCACAGCTCCAGCTCATCCTGCAATTGCTTCATCTGTCTTTGATATTCTGCCAGCAGCGTCAATCTGGAATTCTCCGTCAAAATGAGTTTGACAGGTACGCTCCGATGGATTGTGATCAAGGGAATACCCCCTTATTGATGAAAGCTGCGCCACAGCTCTCCTTGTACATTGATGTAGTCCTTCATCGTCTCGTAGCTGATGGCGAATTCGGGGAACCCTGCTGCATACGGTGTGTACTCATACGGCGAGAAGTAGATGACAAAGCCGTCATCCTCCAGGTAAAACGACACATTGTCGTCAATCGTCTCAAACTCGCCCAGCAGATCATCCTGTTTTTTGGCAAATTGCTCCTTGATGATTTTATTGATTTTCTCTTTATAGCCGCTGCCTGGTTTGAACAGATCCTTCAAGTGATAGACGTTCCCGTTCGCCAGATTCAGGATAACCGACGTCCTGCCCGGCATACCGTGCGCCGCACCCAGCGGATACTCATAGAAATAACCCATCAGATTGAGAACGTCCTGCTTGTGATACATCACTTCATAATCTGCGTTGAGCGTTGCTTCCGGATCACCCTGGTAGTCCGCGAAAAAGTCGTTTTTCAACGCTGCGTTGATTTTATCCTGCACCGGTTTGTTCGCAAGACCGGTCAGCTCCGGGTAGTAGATGAGCGATTCGAACTGGTCAAGCTTCCGCTTCTTCTCGATCACGCTCACCTTTGCATCCAGGGGAAAATCTCTGTTTTCCTTCCAGACGACCTTTCCTGTCTGATCGACGAATGAGTAGCGCTGATCGTCTTCTACCACCGCCAAGCCGTTTTCAAACGGATGAATCGTTCCCTGGACTTGCAGCAGCTGTTTGCCGGAAGGGTCCAGCACTTTGCCGCCGATGTAAATTTTCCCGTGATCGATCACGCCTGACTCGTCGAATTCCGGCTTCAGCACATACTCGCCCTTGGTGTTGATGACACCGTACTTGCCGCCCTTCTGGACAAAGGCCAAGCCGCTGTTAAACGCACTCGCATAGTCGAAATCAGCTTTGATTACGAACGCTCCGGTTTTGTTGATATAGCCGCTTTTGCCGTTAACCATAACCAATGCCAGACCATCTTCAAACGCATCTGCATAATCATAGTTGGCGGCTATCACCAGCTTACCCGTTTTGTCAATGTAGCCGTACTTCCCATTCGCCATTGTAACCACGGCCAATCCCTCGGAAAATCCCGACGCGTATTCAAACGTTGCCGGAATCACCATTTTCCCCTCGCGATTGACGTAACCCCACTTGCCGTCTTCCGTTTGCAGCGCGGCGACACCTTCCCGGAAGTCTTCGGTTGTAGCGTCGAGCGGTGTGCTCCACAGCTTTTTCCCTGTCTTGTCGATATAGAACGTCTCATCCCCGACACTTACTTTGGCAATGCCGTCTTGAAAGGACTTTGCACGGTCATAAATGGCCGGCAGTACAAACACTCCTTTGCTGTCGATATAGCCGTATTTGTTTCGCGCTACCGATGCGACAGCCAGGCCATCGTGAAATGATTCGACCGATAAAAATTTGGCCGGAATCACGACTTGTCCCGTCTGATCGATAAATCCGTATTTGAATTGGCTGTAGATCGGAAACAGCGGTTTTTCTGCTTCTGCTGCCCTTACGTTGACCCCAGTAGTACTCAAAAGCAAAGTAGACAAACAGACAGACATGATCAATGCATGTGTGCGCTTCATGTATTCTCCCCCAATAGGCTTGTATGTACATCTCCAACTTCCATTTCATTTTACACTTTTCTGTATGTCGTTCAAAGTAGCAAGAAAAAGATCGACTTGTTTCGGGCTGTCGACTCCCCACTCCTCCACAAACGCCACGCATAAAAAAGACGAAAAAGACCGGGATTTCACTCCCAGCCTTCTTCAGACAATCTCAACGGTAATCCGCTTGTCTGATTGCGCAGCAGCGGATATCACAACAGTTCGCAGCGCTTTGGCAATCCGTCCCTGTTTTCCAATAATCTTGCCCATATCATCAGGATGGACAGACAATTCAAAGACGAGCGTGCGCTCTTTGTCGACTGTGTTGACGCGTACCTCTTCAGGATGATCGACGAGAGCTTTTGCGATCGTTTCGACCAACTCTTTCATGTCAAGACCCCCGTTTGAGATACTTATTTACCGTTTTTTGTTTCGTGTACTTTCGCCAGTACGCCTGCTTTGGAAAGCAAGTTGCGAACCGTATCAGTTGGAGCCGCACCGTTCAAGATCCATTGAACAGCCTTTTCCGAATCGATATTCACAACGGCTGGTTGAGCAACCGGATTGTAGTAACCGATTTCTTCAATAAAGCGGCCATCACGTGGAGAACGAGAATCAGCTACAACTACACGGTAGAAAGGAGCTTTCTTGGAACCCATACGCTTCAGACGGATTTTTACTGCCATGTTGTTTCACCTCCTATAAAGATCAACGATGTACGTTGTTTGGTACATGTATTTGAACTATCGCCCCGCTGTCGCCAGCGAATACGAAAGAAGTTCATGCAAAGAGCGTTTACTTGAACGGCGGTTTAAAGTTGAACGGGAAGTTCATTCCACCCTTTTGGTCTCCGTTGGGCGGCATCGGTAAATTGCCTTGCTTGCCCATGAACGGAAGCTGCAGTCCGCCTTTTTTCTTTTGGTTCTTGTTCATTTTCTTCTGCATCTTGCCAGCCATGCCGGTAAACTGCTTCATCATTTTCTTCATGTCTTCAAACTGCTTGATGAAACGGTTCACTTCCTGGATGGTCGTTCCACTACCAGCAGCGATTCGCTTGCGTCGGTTGGCGTTGAGCACATCAGGATTCAATCGCTCTGCCTTGGTCATCGACTTGACAATCGCTTCGACGCGGCCCAACTGCTTCTCGTCTACTTTGACGTCTTTCATGCCCTTCATCTTGTTCATGCCGGGCATCATGCCAAGTAAATCCTCCAGTGGTCCTAGCTTGCGCATTTGCTGCATGGAGTCGAGAAACATGTCAAAGGTAAATTCACCTTGACGCATTTGCCGTTCCATCTCTTTGGCTTTTTCTGCGTCGACGTTTTCCTGAGCTTTCTCAATCAGGCTGAGCACATCGCCCATGCCGAGAATCCGCGAAGACATGCGGTCCGGATGGAATGGCTCAAGAGCGTCAAGCTTTTCACCCATACCGGCGAACTTGATCGGCTTACCCGTTACGGCCTTGACGGAAAGTGCTGCCCCGCCGCGCGTATCGCCATCGAGCTTGGTCAGGATGACCCCGCTCAGCTCCAACTGACTGTTGAAGCTCTCGGCAACATTGACCGCATCTTGACCGGTCATGGCGTCGACGACGAGCAAAATTTCGTCCGGCTTGGCAACTTCGCGAACCTGTTTCAATTCGTCCATCAACGCTTCGTCGATATGCAGGCGGCCTGCGGTATCGAGCAGAACGTAATCGAGATGCTGCGCCTTGGCGTGTTCAATCGCCTGTTTGACGATCTCCACCGGGCTTATTTGATCACCCAAGCTAAAAACTGGTGCGTTTACCTGTTCACCCAAAACCTGCAGCTGCTTGATCGCAGCCGGGCGATAAATATCGCAGGCGACAAGCAACGGCTTGCGGTTTTGCTTTTGCAAATACTTGGCCAGCTTACCGGTCGTTGTCGTTTTCCCTGCCCCTTGCAAACCGACCATCATCACAACCGTCGGCGGCTTGCTGGCGACAGCGATCTTGGCGACATTGCCGCCCATCAGCTCGGTCAGCTCTTCGTTGACGATCTTGATGACCATCTGTCCCGGCGTCAGGCTCTTCATGACTTCCTGTCCGATCGCCCGCTCTTTTACTCTGGCGACGAAGTCTTTGACAACCTTAAAGTTAACGTCGGCTTCTAACAGTGCAAGACGAACTTCGCGCATCGCTTCATTGACCGACGCCTCGTCGATCTTGCCTCTTCCACGCAGTTTATCGAAGGCGTTCTGTAATCGACTCGCTAAACTTTCAAATGCCATGCGAACCCCTCCTATTCCATCTCTGACAGTTGGTGGAGTAAAGAAAGCAGCTTCTCTCTCTTGCCCGTATCCTCGACCTTTTCTACCTCAGCCGCCATCTGCTGCAAAACCGACTGGCGCTGGTCGTGCAGAGCGGCCAAGCCAAGCTTTTCTTCATATTCAAAGAGCTGCTTCTCCGCTCGTTTGAGATGATCGTAAACGGCTTGACGGCTGACCTCGTGCATCTCGGCAATTTCGCTGAGAGACAAATCATCCAGGTAGTACAGCTCCAGATATTCACGCTGCTTGCCTTTTAAAAGCTCTGCATAAAAGTCGAACAAGAGATTGACTTGATTGGTCTTTTCCAGCATGCGAACCAATCCTTTACCCTGAGGTTCCGACTAAGCCTGTAAAGCAATTTGCCTTTACAGCGCCGATACTTATAGTACCGAATTCACGGGTGACTGTCAAGGAAATTTATTGACATAACCACAAACTCTCTGACAACTTATGCTTCTTCTCTCATTCTCTTCGCAAAGTCCCGGTGCTGTAGCGATACAGTTCCGGCTCGCCGTCAAGCTTGCCCGCTTCGATCAATGTCGCTTCTCCCTTGGCTACCAGCTTTGCATACTGGTTGCCTGTCGTCTGCGCCAGATCGGCAGCTTCGAAATGGTCTTGATTCCATCGCAACAGAAGCACGTTGGGCGGATTCAGATGCAGGCCCGAAAAGACACAAAGAAGTTCCCGGCTGCCGTCCCCGTCCAAATCGATCGCTTGCGGAGCTCCCCAGATGGGCAGGAGGAACCACTTGTTCTGGCTGCGGTCGTAGCCGATCAGCCTCCCTTCGCTGTACGGAGTCCCGATGGCGCCGATCAACGTCAGTGAGTTGTTCACGCTATATGCAGGTTCGAGCAATGTCGTTGCGATATCGTCCAGGCTTGGCGAATAGCCTACCTCTCCGAGAGGAAAAAGCGACCCATGGGACTCCAGCATTGCGTATATGCTCGCCGGTATGACAGCATTGGGGGCGGTCTGTTCCTGGTAGAGCCAGATCGCCAGCTGTTCGCCGTTATCCGCTCCAAACGGGACGCTTTTTTGTTTGCTCCACCCTTGCTGCGGTTGGTCCTGGTGAAGCTCTTCCAGACCGCGGACAAGCGGCGTGTAGGTCAAGGCAACCGTCTTTGCAGATACGTTGGCAGGCAGGCGTTTTTCCGCCTCGATCGGATGAGTGCCCGATTGTTCCAGACGTTCTGACTGATTCCCACAGCCTGCTGTCGTTAGAGAGATAAGACAGCAGAACAACCCCATAAATAGCCGAAACACATTTTCACCTCGCTTACCCTCTGCCGCGCCGCGTTGCGGTTGGGTTCCCATTGTCAATTGAAGAAAACTTGCCTATTTTATGGTACAAAACAGTACGGTTGAAGTCAAAATGCTCACCCAGAAAAGACTATTGATCGAATGATTGTCCTTGCCGTCGGGACGCTGCTTGACAAGAACGAAATGACCGGAGCGGACCACAATCTGCAATCCCAGAAAAATTCGAGGCTATTGACTTACATCTCCGTCAATAGCCTCGTCTTTGTTAACTTTCCGCCGGTTTTGAATCGCTCCCGGTCTCGCTCGCAATCAATCCCGCAAACAGCGCATGGACGAACTGCTCCGGATCAAATGGCTGCAAATCGTCCATCTTTTCACCCAACCCGACGTACTTGACAGGTATTTGCAGCTCGTTGCGAATCGCGATGACGATCCCGCCCTTGGCCGTTCCGTCCAGCTTCGTCAGCACAATCCCGGTGACGCCGGCCGACTGGCCAAACGTCTTCGCTTGCGACAGGGCGTTCTGTCCCGTCGTCGCGTCGAGCACGAGCAGCACTTCGTGCGGAGCGTTGGGAATTTCCCGCTGCAGCACGCGGTAGACCTTGTTCAGCTCTTCCATCAGATTTACCTTGTTTTGCAGACGGCCTGCCGTATCGCAGAGCAGGATGTCGGCCCCGCGCGATTTGGCGGCGTGCACCGCGTCAAAGATGACAGCAGCCGGATCAGCTCCCTGCTGATGCTTGATCACTTCGACGCCGACCCGCTCGCCCCACACTTCCAACTGCTCGATCGCCGCCGCACGGAACGTATCGCCTGCAGCCATCAGCACTTTTTTGCCTTGCTGCTTGAACATGTGAGCCATCTTGCCGATCGTCGTCGTCTTGCCGACGCCATTGACGCCGACGAAGAGAATCACATTGAGCCGGCCTGCTTCGATGTTCAGCGCCGTATTGGCCGCCTCGTCGTTTTTCAGCAGGGCGACCAGCTTTTCCGACAGAATCGGCTGGAGGTCCAGCGCGTTCTCGATCTTGTGCTTGCGCACCTCGGAACGCAGCTCGTCGATCAGCTCCATCACCGTATTGACCCCGACATCCGCTCCGATCAGGATCTCTTCCAGTTCCTCGAAGAAATTCTCGTCCAGCTTTTTGTAGCGGCGGACCAGCTCATCGACTTTTTCGACGAGCATGTCGCGTGTTTTGGCCAACCCATCCGTGAATTTTTGCGTGACTGCCTCTGATTTTTGCACGATAACGTCACGTAATTTTTTAAAGAAACTCATCCGTCCTTACTCCTCCTGACTAAGGCATCGCGGTGAAATAACGTCCGCCAGGGGAACTAATTTCATCGCGAGCCCTAACTCACGCTTTCAATCAATTTTTTCGATTCTTCCAGGCGTACGGAAACCAGCTTGGAGACGCCGCCTTCCTGCATGGTGATCCCGTACAGCACGTCCGCGCTCTCCATCGTGCCTTTGCGGTGCGTCACGCAGATAAACTGCGTCTGCTTGCTGAAGTGGCGCATGTACTCGGCAAAGCGGGTGACATTGGCTTCATCGAGCGCTGCCTCGACCTCGTCCAGCACGCAGAACGGCACCGGCTTGACCCGCAGGATGGCAAACAGCAGGGCCATCGCCGTAAAGGCGCGCTCGCCGCCCGACAGCAAGGCGAGGTTTTGCAATTTTTTGCCCGGTGGCTGGGCGACGATATCGACCCCTGTCTCCAGCAGATTGTCCGGTGTCGTCAAGACCAGATCCGCCCGCCCTCCGCCGAACAACTGGACAAACACATCCTGGAACTGCTCGCGAATGTCGTCAAACGTCTGTTTGAAACGACGTGACATCTCCTCGTCCATCTCGTCGATGACCTGGTAGAGCATCGCTTTCGCTTCGTTCAGGTCAGCCTCCTGGGCGGTCAAAAACTGCATCCGCTCGTACAGCCGATCGTACTCCTCGATCGCCCCGAGATTCACGGTGCCCAGTGCGGCAATTTCTTTTTTCAGCTTGTTGACGAGCTGCTGCTCCTGCTGCATGTCTCCCTTGGCCGGATATTTCTGTTTGGCCAGGTCGTAGCTCAGCTCATATTCTTCTGTCAGCTTGTTCAAGAGGTGGTCCAGCTCGACATCAAAGCGATTGACTTTGACTTCCTCCTGATGGAGACCTTCCTCAATCGCCTTGACTTTTTTGCGGATTTCTTTCGTTTCGTGCTCGACCTGCTCTTGTCTGCTGTACAGGGTCGCGCGTTCGTTGCGGCGCTCCTGGATCAGTGCGGCGACGCGTTCCTTGTCTTGGCGATGTTCCAGAATTTTGGCATCCAGCTCCGCACTCGACGCCTCGTTCGTCTCCTCCAGCTCATCAAGTGAGCGAAGCGTCGTCTGCGCCTCCTCCCACTCTCGCTTCAGCATGTCGCGCTGCTGCACGAGCCGCTCCACCTGCTCCTGGCGGGATTGATACTCTTGCGTCACCTGAGCGGTCAGCACTTTCAGGCTGGTGATCCGCTGGTTCATCTCTTCCTTGCTGGACAGCTGCTCCTGGCGTTTCGCTTCCGCTTCGCTGATCTGTCTGGACAGCTCCGCTTCTTCGTTCTGTACCTTAAGCAGCTTTTCTTCCAGCCGGGCAATCTTCTCGTTCGCCGAGCCTGTTTCGAGCTGGTAGCTTTCCAGGTCTTGGGCTAGCAGGAAAACACGTTCCTGCAATGTGCGCCCTTCTGCCTCCGTCTGCTGCTGCAAGCCTTTGACTTCCTGCTCCTTGAGACGCAGACTCTCGCCAAGAGCACGCAGTTTTTCCTGCTCCTGCTCGCTTGCCTTGACAATGTCCGTCAGCTTCACAATTTTTTCCTGCTGCTCCTTTATCTCCGCCGCGATGGCGACCATGTCAGCTTCCAGCTCTTCTGCCTGCCGGCTGCGGCCAAGCAGATTCGTCGAGCTTTTCTTCAGCGTCCCCCCGGTCATCGAGCCGCCCGCGTTGACGATGTCCCCATCGAGCGTAACGACGCGATAGCGGTATTGACAGGCTCTGGCGACTTTGTTCGCCTGCTGCAGCGTCTCGGTCACGATGACATTGCCGAGCATCGATTCGATGATCGACCGATATTGCTCAGCATATGTGACCAGCCCGCTGGCAATGCCGATGACGCCCTCTTCTTTTTCCACAATCCGGCGATCCTCGGCTGCAAGAGAACGCGGGCGAATGACATCGAGCGGCAAAAAGGTGGCTCGTCCCGCATTGTGCTTCTTCAAATAGGCAATCGCTTCTCGACCGACCGCTTCATTGTCGACGACGACATTTTGCAGTGCTCCGCCGAGTGCTACTTCGATCGCTGTCTCGCACTTTTCCGGTACGATCAACAGCTCGGCGACAGCTCCGTGAATGCCGGAAAAGCCGCGTTCGCGCGCTTTGAGAATTTCTTTGACGCCTTGCTGAAAGCCGGCGAAGTCAGCCTGCATCTCTTTGAGCATGTCGAGCCGCGATTTGCTCGCTTCCCGTCGCTGCTCCAACTGCTGCAACTGACGGCGTTCCGCTTCAATCTGCGCCTGGCTGTCGCGCAGTGCGTCCATCAACGCTTTGTAATCGCTGAGTGCCGCCTGGATCGATCGTTCCATTTCCGCCAGCGACTGCCGATAGCCTTCCATCTTCTCCAGACGAGCGGCTTCTTCCTGTTCCAGGCGCGCCTGCTCCTGAAGCAGCCGGTCTACCCTCACCTGGCTCGTCTGGACCGTCTGCTGATGATGGCGGATATCGTTGCGCAAATTGGTCAGTTCATTAATCTTTTCGAAGTAATCGCCTTTTAAGCGCTCGACGTCGTCCGTCAGCGCCTGTACCATGCTGGCGAGCTGATTCTCTGCTTCGCGCAGCTCGCCTGTCGCTTCACGCATCCGCTGCGTCGCTGCCTCCACCCGCTCCTGCTCGGCTTGCAAAGCGGCCTCTTGCTCGTGCTGCTTTTCCGTCAAGCGATGCATCTGCTCCATCGTCTGCTGGCGGTTGGCGGACAAATTCCGCAGCCGCTCTTTTAACACTTCGCGCTGGCCTTCGACTTTTTCCGTCTCTTCGCTGACCAACAGCAGCGCCTGCTGGAGCTCTTCGATCGAAACATCGATCTGGCTCACCTTGTACTTGGCTTGTTCCAGATCGGCTTCGCGAGCGCTCGCTTCGGTGGAAAACCGGACCAGCTCATTTTGCAGCTCCTTGACCTTCTCGCTGGCAGCTTCCCACTTGGTGTGGGTCGTGTCGATCTGCTGAACGTACAAGGCGACCTCGTGTTCGACCAACTGCTTGTGCAGCCCGTTGTACACCTTGGCGGTCTGCGCCTGTTCCGCCAGCGGTCCAATCTGTTCGTTGATCTCGCTGACGATGTCGTGAATCCGCACGAGGTTTTGCTCGGTTTCTTCCAACCGTTTTTGCGCCTCGCGCTTGCGGTTCTTGTATTTGACAATCCCCGCCGCTTCCTCGAAGATTCCGCGGCGCTCTTCGGACTTCGTACTCAAAATCTCTTCAATTTTCCCTTGCCCGATAATCGAGTACGCTTCTTTTCCCAAGCCGGTGTCCATAAACAGCTCCATGATGTCCTTTAACCGGCAAGGGCGTTTATTGATCGAATACTCACTCTCGCCGGAGCGGTACACCCGCCGCGTGACCGTGACCTCGGAATACTCCAGATCGAGTGAGTGGTCGGTATTGTCCAACGTTAGCGATACTTCGGCAAAATTGACCGGCTTGCGCGAATCGCTTCCGGCAAAAATAATATCTTCCATTTTCGCGCCGCGCAGCGACTTGGCGCTCTGTTCGCCAAGCACCCAGCGAATGCCGTCGGAGACATTGCTCTTTCCGCTGCCATTCGGACCGACTACTGCCGTCACACCCGGGACGAACTCCAGCTCGGTACGGTCGGCGAACGATTTGAAACCGATCAGCTCAAGGCGTTTCAGATACATGCTTGCTCCTCCTTAGAACCCACACGGCCAGCCTTTGCGAAAGGCCTGTTATGTACTGCCCCGAAAGTCGTCCGGTACGTTCCAAACCATCTTTAAAAAAGCTCCTGTCATCGGCAGGAGCAATCAAATCGCTGTCAATTCATTTATTTTAGCACACAACCTGCACTTGGTGAAACTACTGCCAACCAAAGAAAATACCCGTTCCCCTCCCGATGGCACAGGGAGAGAAAAGGGCAACCTGCCTAGTCGAATTTCCAGTAGGAACTGTGCAGCTTCGCCACCTGATCGACCTGCTCTTTTTGATGGGCAAGCAGTTGGTTGATTCGCGGCATGTGGTCCAGCGAAACGCGGAAAGGATCGTCAACACCGCTGTCGATTCCGCTCAAGGCTTCAATCACCCGCAGCTCGCTACATACTGTACAGCTTGATGATTAAGCCGCACTACCAGAAGGCAGTGCGGCTTTTGCCGTGCTCATTATTTCGCTCCCAGCTTGATGAGCGCCCTGGCCGCAGCCTGCTGCTCTGCTTCCTTCTTCGAACGTCCGGTCCCCGTCCCGAGTGAGCCATTGTTCAGGAGAACCTCAGACACGAACTCACGATTGTGGGCCGGACCTTTTTCCTGGACGATCCGGTAGTTGATTTCTCCCAGATTGTCCTGCTGGACGAACTCTTGCAGCTGGCTTTTGAAATCGGTAATTTGCGTGAATTCTCCCTTATCGATCAACGGGTAGACGTATTTTTTCATAAAGTGAAACACGGCATCGAGACCTTGGTCGAGATATAGGGCACCGATAAACGCTTCGAACACATCTGCCAACAGTGCGGGGCGAAATCTTCCGCCGGTCAGCTCCTCGCCTTTGCCCAGCAGGACGAGCTCGCCAAAGTGCAGTCGCTCAGCGAATTTCACCAGCGAGGGCTCGCACACGATGGCCGCGCGCAATTTGGTCATTTCCCCTTCGCTCATCTTGGGGAACGTCTTGTAGAGAAACTGTGAAACCGTAAGCTCTAAAACAGCATCACCCAAAAATTCAAGTCGCTCGTTGTCTTGTATCCGCTTGCCTCTCTGTTCGTTCACGTAAGAAGAATGGGTGAATGCTTGCCGCAAAATGCTTTCATCATGAAAGCGTACACCGATATCTGATTGCAGCTTTGAAAAATTCATCACCCTCATCTCCATTCCGACACGTCCTCGATTTTTTGCCTACTCGTTGGTTTTTTCCGCTTCATAGCGTTTGAGTACAATCGTTGCATTGTGGCCGCCGAAGCCAAATGTATTGGACAGTGCGACGTCCACATGTGCTTTGCGCGCTTCGTTCGGTACGTAGTCCAGGTCGCACTCCGGATCCGGGTTTTCCAGGTTGATCGTCGGCGGCAAAACCTGATCGCGCAGCGCAAAAGCCGTCGCAATCGCCTCGATTCCTCCCGTCGCTCCCAGCAGGTGCCCCGTCATTGACTTCGTCGAGCTGACGGCCAACTCATACGCATGCTGGCCGAAAACCGCCTTGATGGCTTGTGTCTCACCGACATCGCCCAAATCGGTAGATGTTCCGTGAGCATTGATATATCCGACTTCGTCCGGACTGATTCCGGCGTCTCTGATCGCTTCTGCCATACAGCGGGCCGCTCCTTCGCCGCCTGGCGATGGAGCCGTGATGTGATGGGCATCGGCGCTCATGCCGTAGCCGATGACTTCTGCAATGATCGTCGCACCGCGCTTCAACGCATGCTCCAGCTCTTCCAGAACGACAATCCCTGAGCCCTCGCCCATGACAAAGCCATCCCGGCCTTGATCGAACGGCCGACTTGCCTTGTGCGGCTCATCGTTGCGTGTGGACATCGCTTTCATCGAGCAGAAGCCGGCCATTGCCATCGGGCGGATGGTCGCTTCCGCTCCGCCTGTGACCATCACGTCAGCATAGCCATGCTGGATGAGGCGGAATGCGTCGCCGATCGCATTGGTTCCCGTCGCACAAGCCGTAATCGTACTGGACGTTGGCCCTTTGGCGCCCAGCTCAATCGAGACCAGACCAGAAGCCATGTTGCCGATCATCATGGGAATAAAAAACGGACTCACTCTGCGCGGGCCTTTTTCCAGCAAAATCGAGTGCTGATCTTCCCACGTAGATAATCCGCCGATTCCTGAGCCGATATACACCCCTACGCGATCTGCGAACTCCGGAGTTACTTCCAGCTTGGCATCCTGTACAGCCTGTTTGGCTGCGGCAATGGCGAATTGAACAAAACGGTCAGTGCGGCGTGCTTCTTTTTTATCCATGTAATCGCCTGGATCAAAGTCTTTCACTTCACCGGCGATTTGCGTTGGATAGTCTGAAACATCAAAACTGGTAATTTTCTCAATGCCTGATTTACCGGCAAGCAAACTGTCCCAAAACGTTTTGGCGTCATTCCCGACTGGTGAGACAACACCCACACCGGTAATTACCACTCTTCGTTTCATTCCGATCACCTCTATATAAAATCAGCTTTCAGCTTCCGATTCATACTTGATTGTTTTGCGAAAAAGAAGAAAGTGAAAATGGCCGTAATCGTTAATGTGAAGGGAGGAGTCCCACCATAAAAGGGGACTCCCGCACACTCTTACTTATGGGCTTCTATGTATTTTACTACTTCACCCACAGTTGAGATTTTTTCAGCATCTTCGTCGGAGATTTCCAAGTCGAACTCGTCTTCCAGCTCCATCACGAGTTCTACTACATCCAAAGAGTCAGCACCCAGATCTTCTTTAAATGAAGCTTCCATGGTTACTTTGGACTCATCTACGCTTAAACGATCGATTACGATTTTTTTCACACTCTCAAAAACATCTGCCATTCCTACTTCACCTCCTCTCCAAGTATTATAAGGGAAGTCCCCTGCAAACACCAGATTACATGTACATGCCGCCGTCTACGTGCAAGGTTTGGCCTGTCATGTACGCTGCTGCATCGGATGCGAGGAATTCGACAACGCTGGCGATCTCATCTGCCTTGCCCAATCGTGCGAGCGGTATTTCTGCCAGCAAATTGTTTTTAACATCTTCAGGCAGTACGGTTGTCATATCGGTATCGATGAAACCGGGAGCGACCGCGTTTACCGTGATGCCACGCGAAGCCAGCTCACGCGCTGCCGACTTCGTCAATCCGATCACGCCTGCTTTGGCTGCAACGTAGTTCGCCTGACCGGCATTGCCCATGACGCCGACAACCGAGCTGATATTGATGATCCGCCCGCTGCGCTGCTTCATCATCGGGCGCGTCGCTGCCTTGATGCAGTTGAATACGCCTTTCAGATTCGTATTGATGACGTCGTCCCACTCTTCTTCCTTCATTCGCATCATCAGGTTGTCGCGCGTGATGCCGGCGTTGTTGACGAGTATGTCGAGTTGGCCGAACTCATCGAGAACCGTTTTAAACATGCTGTTCACTTCTTCTGTATTGCCAACATTTGCGCGTATCATAATCGCTTTGCGGCCCAATTCTTTTACTTTGGCTACCGTTTCCGCTGCTGCCGCTTCACTTCCGGCGTAATTGACGACGACGTCCGCTCCGGCTTTCGCCAGATGCAGCGCAATTGCCCGCCCGATTCCACGCGAAGCACCGGTGACCAATGCTACTTTCCCCGTTAGCATAGCACACCTCCGTTTACGACTTCTTCAAGGGAAGCCAAGTCTTGCACGGCATATATGTTCACATCGCCAGGGGCGATTTTTTTGATCAGTCCGGAGAGCACCTTGCCCGGCCCGATTTCGATAAACGTCGTTACGCCAGCTTCAACCATGTATTGAATGGAGTCTTCCCAAAGCACAGGGGAAGCGACCTGCTCAATCAGGCTGGAGAAAATCTCGTCGCGACGGGTAATCGGGCGAGCCGATACATTGGCGACGACAGGAATCTCAGCATCGTGCAAGACGACATCGGCTAGCGTCTCGGCGAGCTTATCTGCTGCCGGCTGCATGAGCGAAGAGTGGAACGGACCGCTGACATTGAGCGGCATGACCCGCTTGGCTCCTGCTGCTTTCGCCTTTTCACCAGCCACTTTGACTCCTTCGGCGCTGCCGGAGATGACGATTTGCCCCGGCGAGTTTAAGTTGGCGAGCTGTACCGGATTGCCGCAGGCCGTCACTTCCCGGCACACAGTGTCCAGCGCTGCCCGTTCAATCCCGAGCACGGCTGCCATCGCGCCTTGGCCGGCAGGCACCGCTTCTTCCATATATTGACCGCGTGCGCGGACGATTTTGACCGCATCAGCAAAGGACAGCGCACCAGCAGTGACCAATGCCGAATACTCGCCCAGGCTGTGACCGGCGACGTACTGTGCCTCAATGCGTCCAAGCTTCTCCTTCAGCGCTGCGAGGACAGCAATACTCGCTGTCAAAATCGCCGGCTGGGTGTTGGCGGTCAGGCGCAATTCTTCTTCCGGTCCGGTGAAAATCAAGTCACTGAGTGAAAATCCAAGCGCAGCATCGGCTTCCTGAAAAATAGCCTTTGCTGCCGGTGATTGCTTGTTCAGCTCTTCTCCCATCCCGACGAACTGTGACCCTTGACCAGGGAATACGAGTGCGATTTTACCCATGTTTCTGTCTTCCTCTCTTCCGCTATCGTTATGCTTTTTGAGTCGACCATTTCAGCAGTGCTGCGCCCCATGTAAGTCCGCCGCCAAAGCCGACGAGCACGACATTGTCCCCTTCCTTCAGGCGACCGGCCTGAACCGCTTCGTCGAGCGCTACCGGTATGGAAGCTGATGACATATTGCCGTAGCGATCGACGTTAATCGCTACCTTCTCTTCAGACAGGCCAAAGCGTTTGATCGCTGCGTCGATAATCCGCAAATTCGCCTGGTGCGGAACGAGCAGATCGATCTCGTCCTTGGACACGCCGGCTTTTTCCAGGACGGTTTCCGTCGCTGTGTTCATCACGCGCACGGCAAACTTGAACACCTCGCCGCCCGCCATGTACAAGTAGTGCAGCCCTTTGGCCACAGACTCGCTCGTAGCCGGAATCCGCGAGCCGCCTGCCGGCAATGCCAGCAGCGTGCTGCCCGAACCGTCAGCACCAAGATCAAAGGCTTTGAAGCCGAAACCGTCGCCGACAGGTCCGAGCACCGCTGCGCCTGCTCCGTCGCCAAACAGCACGCACGTATTGCGGTCTTCGTAGTTGGTGATTTTCGACAGTGTTTCCACACCGATCACGAGAATATAGCGGTACAAACCGTTTGAGATAAACTGGGTCGCGGTCGTAATCCCGTAGAGGAAGCCCGTGCAGGCTGCCGACACGTCAAGCGCTGCCGCTTTTTTCGCTCCCAGTTTGTCTTGCAGGATACATGCCGTCGACGGGAAAGCCATGTCCGGCGTAACCGTGGCGACGATGATCATATCCAGTTCTTCCGCGCTGATCCCTGCATTCGCCAGCGCTTTGCGAGCTGCTTCATAGCTGAGGTCAGATGCTGCCTGCTCAGACGAGGCAATTCGCCGCTCCCGTATCCCCGTGCGTGTCACAATCCACTCATCGGAAGTGTCTACCATTTTTTCGAGGTCAGCATTGGTCAATACTCTTTCTGGCGTATATGAACCTGTCCCGAGAATTCCTACCGGACGCAAATCTCCCATCATCGTCACTCGCTTTCTGTATGTGGTTGAATAAATTGTTCAAGTTCCTTCTGGATAAGTGCATTTACATCGTTTGTTACGTATTTTGCCGCTACCAAAATAGCGTTTTTCATCGCATTGGAATTGGATGAGCCGTGGGCTTTGAAGACAGGGTAGCACAATCCAAGCAGCGGCACACCGCCGTATGTGCTGTAGTCCATCCGTTTTTTAAAGCGCCCCAGGGCGGGCTTGAGAATGGACGCTGCTACTTTATTCAAGAAGCTGGAAGTAAACTCCTCTCGCAGCAAAGAAAAAATCGTGCTTGCCGCCCCTTCCAGCGTTTTCAGCATGACATTTCCGGAAAATCCGTCACAGACGAGTACGTCATAGGTGCCCTGCATGGCGTCACGCGCTTCCACGTTGCCGATGAAGTTGAGGTTGGCGCTAGCCAAGAGTGGGTATGCTTCTTTGCACAGCTCATTTCCTTTTCCGGCCTCGGTCCCTACGTTAAGCAAGCCTACGCGCGGCTTGGCGAACCCGAGCGTCTTGTCGGCATAGACGCTGCCCATGATCGCGTATTGGAGCAGATGCATCGGCTTGGCATCCATATTGGCGCCGACATCCAGAAGGAGCGACGCCTTACCCAGGGAGTTGGGGATGAAGGCAGCCAGAGCTGGCCGCTCGATTCCCTTCATCCTTCCTGCGATCAACAGGCCGGCGGTCATCAGCGCACCTGTATTGCCGGCAGAAATGGCAGCGTCCACCCTGCCTTGTTTCGCCAAGTCGATCATGACGACCATGGACGAATCTTTTTTGCGGCGCACGGCCCTGACCGGCTCATCTTCCGGTTCAATGATTTCTGTGGTGTGGTGAATCTCGATGGTTGCGGGGCAATCGGCAGGCAAACACTGGCGGATTGCTGTCTCATCGCCCACCAGGACTACAGTAAGGGACGAATCTTCTTTGACGGCCAGCAACGCTCCGTCTACAGCACTACGCGGAGCATGGTCTCCTCCCATCGCATCTACAGCTATACGCAAAAACATTTCCTCCTCTACGCCTCTGATGATTTCTTCCGGGACCTCTCCCCGACCGGCGATTGTACAACACGAAAACTTGCAGTAAAGACGATCTCCCCAGCCACTCTGGTTTCCACTCGCACTCTGCTTTCGTCTCCCCTGTTGCTCTGTACCACAGCTTTTGCTACAAGCCGTTCGCCCAGCTTGACAGGGCGAACGAAGCGAACCCGTGCCGTCGCAGTTAATGCCACATCGGCATCAATCAGAGCGACAGCAAGCGAATTCGCCTGTGCAAATATGTAATGCCCCCGGGCAATTTGTGTTTTGCTAAAAACATGCTCAGCTCCTATATCCAGAACCGAAATCGCCTGGGAATCGAGCTGCAAGTCGATCACTTCGCCAATGACCTCGTCGATCAGCAGTGATTTTACAGGATCCAGGCTTTTTTCTGCGACAGACTTGATACGCTCGCGCAGTTCAGGGATGCCAAGCTCAAGACGGTCAAGCCTGATCGTCTGAATGCTCACCTGAAAATGCTGCGACAAATCCTCATCCGTAGCAAACGGGTTATCTGTCAGGAATTGAACAAGGCGTGTCTGACGATCCTTTTTCGCTAATCGGGCGATGATCGCCACCCCCATATGTAAAAATAGTAGAGTAATTGCGGGTTGTTTTTAATACCTGGTACCAACTTAGTATATGGTACACGTGGGCAATTTACAACCCTTGATTGGACGGCTGGAGGGCAGAGCGATGGCTTTTCTTCGTCTTAATCCGACAGAAAACCAGTCTTTCTGAGCATTTGCTCAGAATCAGCCCGCAAAAAAATAATGACTTCCGACAACTAACCATCTATACGAAAAAAGCAAGGTGATTAAAAATCACCCTGCTCTCATTACTTTTCTACTTTAACACCTTTGTAGTGTCCGCAGTTTCCGCAAACACGATGAGCCAATTTGTGTTCGCCGCAATTATCGCATTTGATCATGCCAGGAATCTCTAATTTGAAGTGCGTACGACGCATTCTTTTACGGGTTTTGGAAGTTCTCCGCTGAGGTACTGCCATCTTCCTTACACCTCCTTCAACTTTAAATACTGCTGCTTCTTGTGTAGGGACCTCTATAGGTGATGTTCATTGGCAAAAGCCGCTTGCATCCAGAGGAAACCTGTATATGGATGGAATCATGAAAAGACCATCCGTTCAAAAATGAGCTTCGATCTGTCGATCTCTGCTGCATTTTGAAGACAAACTGATTATGCGCACGCTCACTCTTTGAAAAAGTCGGCCAATCCTGCTAGCCGCGGATCGATGCGCTCATTCTTGCAGCTGCACGGCTGCTCGTTGCGATTGACGCCGCACGTCGGACATAGACCCTTGCAATCTTCGGCACAGAGCGGAAACGTCGGCATCTCCAGGAGGAAGTCCTCTGCAAGCAACGCATCGAGCTCGATGTCGTCACCGGTCAAAGGCAGTACATCGCTCTCTTCGTCCTGCTCATCGATCTCTTCTTCAGGAGCGAACGCCTCGTCGAATGGCACGACGACATGATCCGTAAACGGACTGAGGCAACGCGAGCAGACAAATTGGACATCCGCTTCCATCTCGCCTTTTACGTAGTACAGGTTGCCGAGCTTGGCCGCTTCACCGACAACCTTCACCGGAGACAAGCCGCGAATTTCCTGATGTCGCCTTTTCAACTCGGTTGGATCAAGTGTCACCTGAAACGGAAGTGCCTCGCCTTTTAAATGGTCAAGCTCACTGCGTCTAATATTCATCTTCATTCACCTCATGCACAACAAAGTTGATTATAGCTTTTGCCCTATTCTTTGTCAACCAATTTTCCTTGACACCTGTGCGGCTCTCCCCGTTTCATCCTGCCAAACACTGGCATGCTGCGTCAAGCGATTTGCCAAAAAAATGGCGCTCCTATACACTTAAATGGCATGCGGATCGCGAAAGCAGCACCAAGAACGCACGTACCGCAGGCAAAGCGAAAACTGTCAAAAGGAGTCGATCTCGTTGAAAACAGTCGGCTTGGTCGTCGAATACAATCCGTTGCACAACGGACATCTTTATCATTTCCAAGAAGCCAAGCGAGTCACCGGTGCCGATGCCTGTGTGATCGTGATGAGCGGAAACTTTCTGCAGCGCGGTGAGCCTGCCTTGGTGAGCAAATGGGCTCGCGCTGAAATGGCGCTGGCTGTAGGCGTAGATCTCGTGCTTGAGCTGCCCGTCCCGTTTGCGACAGCGACTGCGGAGCTGTTTGCCCATGGCGCCATCTCCCTGCTTGATCGCCTGGGGGTCGTCGACTGCATCTGCTTTGGCAGCGAAAGCGGGGAGCTTGTCTGGCTTGATCGCCTGGCAACGCTGCTCGCGACGGAACCTGCTGCCTTTTCCGCTGCTCTTAAAGACGGCCTGTCCACCGGCATGGCCTACCCGACAGCCTACGCACAGGCCGCGACACGGCTCATGCAAGCGGAAGGCTATGGCGAGCTGGCTCTGGATCAGCCCAATAACATTCTCGGTCTCAATTACCTGCTGTCGCTCAAACGGCTGCAGAGCGACATGCAAGCGGTGACGATCAAACGGCAAAAAGCCGGCTACCATCAGGAGACGATTACCGATGCCCAAATCGCCAGCGCTACCGCTATACGCAAAATGATTTTTGGTAAAGGTAAAATGAATATTGCTCAGGGAGCAGACTTGTCAGCGCTGTCCGCGTATCTCCCGCCCAGCACAGTGGACATCCTCATTCGCGAGTTCGCCTCCGGGCACGGGCCGATGTCGTGGGAGCGCTTCGTCCATCCGCTGTTTCACCGCTTGCTGCTCCAGTCTCCGGCACAGCTGGCGGAGTATCTCGAAGTCGGCGAAGGAATCGAGCACCGCCTGAAGCAGACGGCCAAAACGGCGCAAAGCGTCGAGCAATTGCTAAAACAGGTCAAAACCCGCCGCTTCACCTGGAATCGCCTCCAGCGGATGCTGCTTGCGATTCTGCTCGACGTGCGCAAAACGGATGCAGCGCAGATGCACCTCAAAAACGGAGCGGCCTATGCGAGAGTCCTCGGCTTTAGCGAGCAGGGGCAAAAGCTGCTGCGTCTGGCGAAAGCCAAGGCCCGCATCCCTGTCTATACCAAGGTTGTCGATGGCCTGCATCCGATGCTTGATGTGGATCTTTCCGCCGCAGCGGTTTACCGTCTCGCCCAGCCAAAACAAGGTGACGATCCGTTCCGGGAAGAATATCGCCGGTCACCGCTTGCCCGCTCGTCCACTGCATCATCGCACGATGCGCAGACGAGTGGCGCTACTGCTTTGGCGGCAAAGCCTGCAAGTAACTGAGCGCGTCGTCCACGGTGCGAACCGGGACGATTTTCATTTTGGTCCCGATCCGCTTGGCAGTTGCCAATGCCTCCTGGTAGTTGGAGACGTCTCCGCTGCGGTCGTCAGGCGCGAAGAATATCTCGGCTTTGGCGTTTTCTGCCGCGACGATTTTGTGATTGATCCCGCCGATGCGTCCGACCGTTCCGTCTGCGCTGATCGTACCTGTCCCGGCGATCCGGTACCCGCGGGTCAAATCGATATCCGGCTTTAATTGATCGTAGATCTCCAGGGTAAACATCAAGCCGGCAGAAGGACCGCCGATTCGCTGCGAGGAAATCGTCACTTTCTTGGGAATCTGGACGTACTGCTTGTTTTCCGGCCTGATGCCAAACCCGGCTCGGCTTTTATTCGTGCCCGCGTCCGGCGGCAGCGCTGCGAGCGTGATGGATGCCGCCTGTTCTTTGCCGTCGCGCTGAAAGTGCACCTCGATCGTATCGCCTGCCTGCTTGTTGCTCAAATAGGCGAGCAGCTCAGTGGTCGTCGGTGTTCGCTGCTGGTCAATCTGCGTGATGACGTCACCGATCGTGAAGACGTTTTGCGCCGGCATGCCGGCAATTGTCCCCATCACGGCAACACCTTGATTCTCGACTTTAATGGGATACCCGGCCCGCTGAAACGCGACTGCTTCAGCCAGCATCTGTGAATTCTGCATGACTGCCAGCTCTCGCTTTGTGTACTCTTCACTTGATTCGCCGGGATTGACGACCAGTTTCTTGTCGATCAGCTCGGCATCTGGCGAGAAATGCGAGTACATATACCAGGCCAGGTTGGCTTCGCCCATGCGAACGGTCGTCAGCATAAACGTCCCCTTTTCGTTTTTCGTGCCGCCCTCTACCTGAATGATCGGCGCCAGCTCCATCGCCGAACCGGGCCGGGATATGTAGTAGGGCAACGGCACGTATATACTGACAGCGAGAATGATGACGAGAAAGATGAAAACCCAGCGAAACAGGCGTATGCGCTGTACTGTGTCTCTTTTTGCAGATTGGTTTCGATCTGTCACTGCGCTTCCTCCCATTGCTCTATCATCTCTTTTATTTTTTCGATGTGAACGAGTGCTTCGCGCTCTCCTTCCGCGATGATCTCCTGAATGCCGCTATAGGCGATACTGCTATAATGTCCAACACGAGGCCGAATTACCAGATCTGCTGCCAGCATCTGGTGGCGCAAAATCTCCCGCTCCATCACGTCAATCGCCTGAACGATTACTTCAAAAATGGAATGGACGCTTATCTTCGTGTCAAAATCAGCGACGTCAATGGCAATGACCAGATCAGCGCCCAATTCCTTCGCCACCGTAATCGGCACGCGGTCAATCACTCCGCCATCTATGAGCAGCCGATCGCCCACTCTTTCCGGGACAAAAATCCCTGGTATGGCAATGCTTGCCCGCACAGCCTGATCGATCGGACCTTCCTTGAAGACGACCCGTTCCCCCCGCTCGATGTCCGTCGCCACGATGGCAAGCGGAATGTTCAGATCCTCGATATTTTTGCCGTGCGTCAACAGGCGGATGAGCTGCTTGATTTTATCGCCGACGACAAATCCGAGATTGGGCACAGTCAAGTCAAGCCAAACCTTGCGCTTCAAGTGGAGCGCCAGCTTTTCCATCATCTGCGGCTCGAGGCCGTTGGCGTAAAAGGCGGCGATCAGACTGCCCATGCTGCTGCCGGCGAGTAAATCGATCGGGATTTGATGCGCCTCAAATGCTTTCAAGACGCCGATATGGGCAAACCCGCGGGCACCTCCCGAACCAAGGGCGAGACCGACTTTTGGCTTTCTTCCTTTTGGCACGTGTATCCCCTCCCCCTCAAGCATATGTAAAACATGCCCCAATCATTTCCGGAATAGCGACTTTGGCTGGGGTCCACCTTTAAGGCAGCTGTCGCTAAAGCGACGGCCCTTTGACTTTTTCGACGAATAGTTTTCACTGCACAGACGTAGACATGTACTATCCTGACAAGCAGGAGGAACTTATGACACGCCGTTCACCGTATCTCACGTTGTTTATTGCGCTGCTTTCGATCGGATTGGTGGTCGCTTTGGTCACCCATCCACAAATTTCTGTACAAGCCGCGATCAGAGGGCTGAATATTTGGTGGGACGTCGTCTTTCCCGCACTGCTGCCGTTTGTGGTCGTCTCCGAAATCTTGATGGGCGTAGGAGTTGTTCACTTTGTCGGCGTACTGCTGGAGCCGCTCATGCGTCCGTTGTTTAATGTTCCCGGCACGGGTGGCTTCGTGCTGACGATGGGCTTTTCTTCAGGCTATCCGGTCGCGGCCAAAATCACGACGAGCTTGCGTGAACAAGGGTATATTTCCCGCGTGGAAGGAGAGCGGCTGGTCTCCTTTACGACGACGGGTGACCCGCTGTTCGTCATCGGAGCGGTTGCTGTCGGTTTTTTCAATAGTGAACAGCTCGGCTTTACACTGGCGGCCACACACTACCTGTCGGCTGTCCTTTTAGGGCTGATCTACCGGTTTCACGCGGTTTCCGGCAAAGCGAGCACCCCTGCGCAGAGCGACAAAAAGAAGCCGCTACTCTTTCGCGCGCTGCAGGCAATGCATCGGGCACGTTTAAGTGATGGCCGGCCATTTGGAATGCTGATGGGTGACGCCGTTCACTCTGCACTGCAAATGATGCTGATGATCGGCGGATTTTTAATCGTCTTTTCGGTTATGATTCAACTGCTGGGCGCATTGAATCTCACGCAGCTGCTCTCCACGGCTACAGCGATTCTCCTTGCGCCCCTCGGTTTGCCAGCCGATTTTTCCACACCGATGATCGCCGGGCTGTTCGAGGTTACCCTCGGGGCCAAGGCAGCGAGCGAAGTTTCCAGCCAGTACTCACTGATGTGGAAAGCGGCGATCGCCAGTGCTATCATCTCCTGGGGCGGCTTGAGCGTCCACGCCCAGGTTGCGAGCATCCTGAGCAAAACCGACATTCGCGTGGCTCCGTATCTGATCGCTCGCATCCTGCACGCGGTACTGGCAGCCGTATTGACCGTTTTGCTATGGAAGCCGCTGATCACAGCGACATCCCGATGGACGGACAGCAAGCCCGTCTTTCAACCGATGCAATCGATCGGGGATGTCGGGACGTGGACCTCGTCGCTTTCCCATTCCGGCCTTGCCGCGTTCGGCATTCTGCTGTTGCTGCTCGCATTCAGCTTCCTCTTCTCCCGTACGACGGGAAAATCACGGCATTGACTACTTCCCCTGGTTCCCCGCGAACTTTTCCCGTATCGCCTTTTCTACCACCGGAGGCACGAAATCGCTGATCTGTCCGTCATATCTGGCAACTTCCTTGACGATGCTGGAACTTAGAAAAGAATACTGATTGTTCGTCATCATAAAGAACGTCTCAATGTCTTCGGCGAGCTTGCGGTTAATCGAGGCCATCTGCATTTCGTATTCAAAGTCGGTCACAGCCCTCAGCCCTTTGATGATGACATTGGACTGCCGCTGCTGCAAGTAATGGATCAGCAAACCGTCATAGCCTTCCACTTCGACGTTGGGGATATCGCCCGTCACCTGGCGAATCAACTCCAGCCGCTCTTCTACGGTGAACAGCGGCTGTTTTTTTGAATTATGCAAGACAGCCACAATCACGCGGTCAAAAATCTTCGCACCTCGCGAAACAATATCGAGATGTCCGTATGTGATCGGATCAAAGCTGCCGGGGTATACTGCGATGCGCATTTTACTGGCCTCCTTCTCTCTTATGCGGCCCACCAAACAGTGAGGATTCGGTAAGCGTCAAGCGGTTTCTTCCATATTTGATGAGAAACGCTTAAAACATGTTTCACTGAAAAATACTGATGGTCGTATCGCCGTAGGTCGCTGTTTTTTCCCGTATGTACGTCCCGATTTGCTCGGGCAGCTCAATCGCTGCGTCGTGCTCGGCGACAATTCTGCCTCCCGCTGAAAGCAGGTGCTGCTCGGAGATTGCGGTAATTTCTGCAGCGAGTTTTTGATAGGCATAGGGCGGATCGAGGAAAACCAAATCGAATTGGACGTCTCGTTTCCCAAGTGCCTTGAGTGCACGACCGGCATCGTTGCGATACGTTTCGCAGCGCGCTTCCAAGCCTAGCTGGGCGATGTTTTGACGGACTATCGAAAGGGCGCGCTGGTCCGCATCGACGAATACCGCCCGTTCACAGCCGCGACTCAATGCTTCGATGCCGAGACCGCCTGTACCGGCGTAGAGATCAAGCACCCACCCGCCGTCAAAAAACGGTCCGATCATGCTGAATATGGATTCTTTTACTTTGTCTGTCGTCGGTCTGGTTCCCTTTCCAGGCACAGCCTGCAGCTGCCGGCCACGAAAGTCGCCTGCGATCACTCTCATTCAACTCACCTGCTATATTTTCTTCACGTAAAAATTCGCTCGTACACGACTTGGCGAGATTGATTTCATACTATCATATACGAGTAACTGCGTAAAATTTTCCATTGGATAAAAATTCCTCGCAAAATGTATAAAGCGGTTTGTTCCGGTCAAGAATAAAGCTAGCGATGCAAGGGTGTCGCTGACAACCGCGGAGAAGACTTACGTTTCCCCATAAGCTCTTCCTCCGGTTTCTCC
>CAMIVR010000027.1 GCA_946402065.1 uncultured Brevibacillus sp.
CGCTTTGGAGCGGTAGGTGGGGGAGGGTTCAATCGAAGACTACTCATCAGTTCTTCCGCGAAAGGTAATCATTTAGTCGAGATTGATAAAAAACTAGATAAAATCCTAGAATTACTCGAAAAGAATCAAAAATCCTAAGAAGCCCTCACATGACTGTCAGAAGACGGCGAGCCATTATCTATTCGACTCATTTCACACATTCGCATATAAAGAGGTCTTCCCAGCGACTTGCCAGAGCCCGGAAAAAACTCTTTCTTCAATTTTCAAGAAAATGGGTTGATAATGGTGACGAATAACGTCGGTAACGATAGATTGAAAGATTTCGAAATGTATCATTAACTTGCTTTTTTTACGTGTAGCACTATACATCAAAAGACGAACTGAAAGAAGCAAACGGTATTTCGTCTGCTTCTTTCTTCTGAAACCTCATTTCCGGCGAAAAACCCCTCCCATCCCCGCGACGAAGGTAGGAATTCCGGCAGCGACAATGATCAGCGACCAGTCGCGCATGTTGAGGTCGGTCGTTTTAAATATCGGCTGCAGCCAATCCATGTAAATGACGCAGAGTACGAGCAGCAGGGAAGAAATCACGGACCAGACCAGATACATATTTCCGAACGGATTGCGGTGAAACACCGAACGCTCACTGCGGCAGTCAAAGACGTGGATGAGCTGGGCCATCACCAGCGTGGCAAATGCGACGGTCTGGGCGTGAACGAGATCGTGAGGGTTTTCCTGAAGCGTCAGCCAGAAGGCACCCAGTGTCATGGCCCCGATTAAAAAGCCACGGCTGATGATTTTCCAGCCTAACCCGCGGCCAAAAATATTTTCGTCCTTGCTGCGCGGTCTTTGGTGCATGATGTCTTCTTCCGCCGAATCTACGCCAAGCGCCATGGCGGGCAGCCCGTCCGTGACCAGATTGACCCAGAGGATCTGCACCGGAACGAGCGGCAAAGGCAAGCCCAGCAGCATGGCAAAAAACATCACCAGAATTTCCCCGACATTGGATGCCAATAAATAGCGGATGAACTTGCGGATGTTGTCGTAGATGTTGCGGCCTTCCTCGACAGCGGCGACGATCGTCGAGAAATTGTCGTCGCGCAGGACGAGGTCGGCGGCTTCCTTGGTCACGTCCGTTCCGGTCACGCCCATGGCAATTCCGATGTCAGCCAGCTTGATTGCCGGGGCGTCATTGACGCCGTCGCCGGTCATGGCCACGACGTGTCCGTTGCTCTGCAAAGCCCGGACGATTCGCAGCTTGTGCTCAGGGGAGACGCGGGCAAACACAACGGCTTGCTCGACATGTTTGGCGAGTTCGTTGTCATCGAGCTGGTTGATGTCTCGTCCTTCCAATACTTCTTCATGGTGATGCAGCAAGCCAATCTGTCTGCCAATGGCTTCCGCAGTGATCTTGTGGTCGCCGGTAATCATCACGGTTTTAATTCCGGCTTGCCGGCACAGCCCGATCGCTTGTTTCACCTCTTCGCGCGGTGGATCGATCATTCCGACCATCCCGGCAAACACAAGGTCGTTTTCCAAGTGAAAGGAAGGCTGGTCCTCCCGGTACAGCTTTAGCGGTCTGTAGGCAAATCCCAGTACACGCAGTGCTTTTGCTGCCATTGCTTCGGTTTGCTGCATGATGTTTTCCCGGAGCTCCCGGGTTAACGGAGTGAGCCCGTCCTGCGTATGAAGATGGTTGCACCTTGCGAGCAGCGCTTCCACGGCTCCCTTAGTAAGCAGTGTCAGCTTGCCGTCAGGGCTTCGCTCGACGATGGACATCATTTTTCGGTCGGAGTCAAAGGGGAGTTCGTCGATCCGCTTGCCCAGCGGCAGATGCTTGTTGACATTGCCGCCGGCTTGCTTCGTTTTTTCCGCCAACACGAGCAGTGCGGCCTCGGTCGGATCGCCGACGGCCTGCCATGATTGGACAGACTTGGACAAGAGCAGGAGTTTGCGATCTTTTTGCTCCTCCTTGACCAGACGTGCATTGTTGCATCGCTCGGCGATGTGAATCAGGCGCAGCAGCGCTCCATGCCTGATGACGTCGATCGGTTTGTCGGCGTGCATGAGTTGTCCATTGGGATCATAGCCGCTCCCTGTCACCTGGAACATCTGGTCATTGCTCCAGACGTGGGTGACCGTCATTTTGTTCTGGGTCAAGGTTCCCGTCTTGTCAGAGCAAATGACGGAGGCGCAGCCGAGTGTTTCCACAGACGGCAGCTTTCGGACCAGTGCGTTGCGCTTGATCATCCGCTGGACACCCAGGGCGAGCGCGATCGTTACAATTGCCGGAAGCCCTTCGGGAATGGCCGCGACGGCAAGGCTTACGCCTGCGAGGAACATCTCCATCAGCTCGTGTCCGTGCATGACGCCCGCCCAGATGACGACTCCTGTCAGCAGGATGGAGACGACGATCAGGATTTTGCCCATCTGTTCCAGACGGTGCTGCAGTGGGGTAGAGGCGGTTTCCGCTTCGTTCATCAAGTGAGCAATTTTCCCGATCTCCGTATGCATTCCCGTCTTGACGACAATCCCTTTCCCTGTTCCCCCTGTAACGAGCGTTCCCATGAAAGCGATATTTACTTGATCGCCCAACGGAATCTGTTCGTGAGCAGGCGTTCTCGCCAATCCCTTCTCTGTCTTGGCCACCGGTACGGATTCACCGGTCAGGGCGGATTCTTCAATTTCCAGCCGATTGGCTACGAAGATGCGGATGTCTGCCGGAACCCGGTCGCCTGCTTCCAGGTTGACGACGTCTCCGGGCACCAGCTGTGCAGCAGGGACGACCATGGGCATGCCGTTGCGAATCACCTTGGCTACGGGCGAGGCCATGCTTTTCAACGCCTGCAGGGACCGTTCGGCTTTTAACTCCTGGATGAAGCCGAGCACACCGTTGATAAACATGATGGCGATGATCGCGATCGCGTCGATGTACTCTCCGAGGAAAAACGAGATGATCGTTGCGACCACGAGAATGCCGACCATAATATCTTGAAACTGCGAGATAAAAATGGCAAAAAGTGACGCTTGTTTTGCTTCCTTCAGCTGATTGGGCCCGTATCGCTTCCACCTGGATTCCGCTTCTTTAACAGTCAGGCCAAAGTCCTGATCAGTACCGAGCAGGGTGGCGGTTTCGTTAGTAGAAACTTGATACCATTGGCGAGTAGGCTGTATCGACACGGCGATCTCCTCCATCGTTTCTTCTCACATCCATGTGTATGCAGACGAGCCCCAAGCTAGAAGAGAACGTATATTTTTCCTCCTGCTGCCTGCCCTCATTGCCCGCATAGAGCCACTCTTTTGGTCCCAAAACCCAGCCTGACGTTTGCCAGCTGGGTTTGTTGTTTCGAGACAAAAATCCAGCGGTCTTTTGTTTTCTGAAAATATTTATACTTTCGTGAATTATTTGCAAAATAGAGTACAACGAAGCTCGTGTCATGACTAGCAAATAGGCAAACAAAAGGAGGGTAAACGACAATGGCAAAGTTAGACGGGCAAATTGCAATCGTTACAGGGGCAGCAAGGGGCATAGGCAAGAGCATTGCCGAGGAGCTTGCCGCCAGAGGCGCTCATGTGCTGGTGGTTGATCGCAGTGCTGACGGGGCGGAAGCGGCTGCTTCCCAGATCGTCCAGGCGGGGGGCAGTGCTGCAGCGTATCAATTGGATGTCAGTCAATCCGACCAGGTTCGATCCGTGTTCGAAGGGATTGTCAAGGAATGGGGCAAGCTCGATATTTTGGTGATCAATGCTGGCATTGCCGGCAATCACGCAGAGATAACAGGGATGGACGATCACGAGTGGACGTCTCTGTTTGATGTCAATTTGAACGGGGCTTTCTACTGTCTGAGGGAAGCGGCGAAGCTCATGAAAGCTCGGCAGTATGGCAGAATCGTAGCGATGTCGTCTATTTCCGCAGGCACTCCGTTGAGCGGGTACGCTCATTACAATGCATCCAAAAACGCCATCATCGGCTTGGTTGAAACGGCAGCCAAAGAGCTCGGACCGTACAATATTACCGTCAATGCGATTAAACCCGGTGTCATCCGAACGGCAATGAATGAAGAATTTATCGCTGTGGCTGAACAGCAGTTCAACAAAATCACGCCGATAGGGAGAGTCGGAAGCCCGAAAGATGTGGCAAAACTGGTCGCCTCCGTGGTCAGCCCGGACTTCGATTTTGTCACAGGCGGATCGTTTGTCGTCGATGGCGGCGTACGGTTGACGACCAAAATGGACAGCTTGATTTCAGGGGACAGTGAATTGTAACCGTTTTATTCATCGGGTATTTCAGGATTTTGCAAAATCCTCATTTCATAAACAGGTGAAGGGGTAGCAGGATGGATAATCAGGTAAGAATCGGCTTCGATGTCGGTGGAACATTTACAGATGGCGTCGTCATGAGAGGAAACGAAGTAATCGCGAAAGCCAAGTCATTGACGACAGCAGATGTGACCACGGGAATTGTCAACACGCTGGATCACTTGCTGGCCAAAAGCAGCATCGATCCGGCCGAGGTAAGCATGGTGTCGTTGGGCACAACCCATACCACGAATGCAATCGTGGAGAGACGCAACCTCGATAAGGTGGGCGTTCTGCGCTTAGGCGCTCCTTCTACGACGTCAATCCCGCCAATGACCGGCTGGCCGAGTGATCTCGTGGCTGCGATCGCGGACAACAAGCAGCACGTTCACATCATCCGCGGCGGCTCCGAGTACAGCGGCAAGGATATTGTTCCGCTGGATGAGCGGGCGATCATGGATGCGGCAAAAAAGATGCAGGGGCAGGTAAGCGCGGTGGCCATTACTGGGGTGTTTTCGCCGATTTTGTCCCGGCACGAGGAGAGGGCGGCTGAAATCGTGCGCGAGTACCTGGGAGACGAGGTCTTTCTGACGTGCTCCCATAACATCGCTTCGTTTTCCCTGATCGAACGGGAAAACTCCACCATTCTCAACGCCGCTGTCCACAGTGCGATCAAGCGCGCCGTAACCGCTTTTACCACGGCGGTCCGGCAGCGGGGAATTCACGCCGGCCTGTTCGTTGTGCAAAATGACGGAACCGTGATGAACGCCGATTACGCAGTAGATTACCCGATCTTTACGGTCGCTTCCGGGCCGGCCGCTTCTGTACGGGGCGCAGTCTATCTGTCGGGTATCACGAATGGCGTCGTGATCGATGTAGGCGGAACGACAACGGACGTCGCCTATATCGTCAACGGGTTTCCGCGAGAATCGTCGATCACGGTCGATGTAGGCGGGGTCAAGACGAACATCAGGTGCCCTGACCTCCTGTCGATCTCGCTTGGCGGAGGTACAATCGTCAAGGTGGCGGGCGACAGTGCAGTAGGGTTGGGACCCGAGAGTGTCGGTTACGATCTGGTCAAAATGGGCCGATCGTTTGGCGGGTCAGTGCTCACCGTCCACGACATCGCTGTGGCCATCGGGCGGTTAGGCAGCAGCCTGGACATTTTTGACACCCAGTTTGCCACGCATTTGCAGCAAGTCAAGGCGCTTTCCTCCGCGTTGGTCCAGCAGGCGGACGCGCTGATCAAGGAAAAAGTGGAGACGGCCATCGACCGGATGAAGACTGACGCCGGCCTGATTCCGGCGATATTCATCGGCGGGGGAGCGGTAACGATTCCGCAAGCGAATATCGAGGGGACGACGGAAGTGGTGATCCCGCAGCACTTCGAGGTTGGCGGCGCGATCGGCAGCACCATTGCCGAAATAGGCGGAGCTGCCGAGCTGGTGGTTGATTTGGAGCACGAACGGCGCGAGCAGGCGATTGACAGAGTGTTCGCCTTGGCAAAGCGAAAAGTAGTGGAGGCCGGGGCTATTGCCGGAACGGAAGAGCTGATCGATATCGAGGAAATTCCGTTTACGTATATGCCCGGGAAGAAGCAGAAGGTCCGCGTACGGGTGAAAGGAAACGTCTTCTGCTAGCAGGAGCGCTAGTAAGCGCACTAAAAGGCGGAGAGTGGAGGGAAAAGCATGGGCGTCTATGATGTATTGGCAGAATGGGGAGTAAAGGAATTTCGCGTCATCGATAAACAGAGCATTGAAGAAATATGCCTGGGTGCTTCCATTTTGGCCACAGGCGGCGGCGGCAATCCGGAGATCGGCTTGCTGTGGGCGTACAAGGTATTGGAAGAAGGCAAAGAGATCGTGCTGGTTAACCCTGAGGACATTCCGGATCATATTTTGGCCGTAGCGCCATCTCCGCTCGGGTCGCCGCTGGTGCTGACGGAAAAACCGCCAAATGAGGATGTGCTGAAGCAATCCATCGCCAAATTGGAGCATTATCTCGAGCAAAAAATCGGCGCCATCATCCCCGTGGAGTGCGGCGGGGTCGCCTCGCTTGTGGCGTATGCAGTCGCTGGCGAGCTGGGACTGCCGGTCATCGATGCAGACGGGATGAATCGGGCGTTTCCGGAGCTGCAAATGACTTCATGGGCGACGCACGGCGTTTCCGCCTCCCCTACGGTCTCATCAGATGATCGGGGCCATTCGACGATTATCGATACCAAGGAGGACAACCTGACGGCAGAATCGATCGCCAGAAAAGTGTCGATGTCCTACGGCGGGATTTCCTGGATCGCCACGTATCCGATGACGGGCGCAGAAGTGAAGCGGACTTCCATCCTCCATTCGCAAAGCATCGCGTGGGATGTAGGAAAAGCCGTTTACCAAGCCAGAGCCCGGCATACTGATCCGGCCGAGCAAATCCTGCAAACACTGAAAGACAAGTACAACATTCCCGGCTGCCGGATTTTCCAAGGGAAAATTACCGATATTCACAGGGATTTCGGCGGCGAGATGAACAAGGGATTTTCGCTTGGCACTATCACGATGCAAGGAATTGCGGCGAGCAAGCACCAAACAGCAGTTCTCGATTTTCAAAACGAATGGCTGAATCTCAAAATCGACGGCGACTTAAAATGTACGACTCCGGATTTGATCGCCATTCTCGATATCGAGTCAGGCGAGCCGATACGCACGGACATTGTCAAATACGGATACAGGGGGTCGATTCTGCTCATCGCCACACATGAGCGGATGCGGACGGAAAGAGGCATTGAAACGTTTGGGCCGCGTTATTTCGGGTACGATATCGACTACGTTCCCGTAGAAAAGCTGATCTGAAGAGCCGTTCTCCAGAAAAAGGCATACCACGCCGGAGGGAATCCCGTGTTACTATAGTTGCTAATTATCTTACTTTTATCGGGGGGAACTCATATGGAATTGATGGTTCGCGACCTTCTTCGCATCAACGAGTTGACAGGCATTGAGCTGATCGCAGGCAAACCGGGAGAGTCCAGACTTATCAAAAGCGTGTCGGTGTTGGAAAATCCTCATTCCGTCGAGTCGTGGATAACGGGTAACGAGCTCGTCCTCTCGACCTTGTACAATTTAAACGGCAAATTCCAGCTGCTGGAGGATCTCGTTCGCGTCTTTCACGACAACAATGTAGCGTGCCTGGCTGTCCATCCAGGCACCGAACTGCCCACTGCAGAGCTGGAGAGGCTGATCGAATGCTCGGATAAACTGGATTTTCCCCTGTTAAAATTGCCGCCTGACATGTCGTACGTCACGGTCATAAATAGCGTGCTGACCAGAATGGTCAATTATCAATTCTATTTGCTGGAGAGGTCTCATGACATCAGCAACAGATTTACCCGGATTCTATTGAATGGCGGCCGGCTGCAATCGATTTGCGACACCCTTAGTGATATCTTGCAACTGCCGGTGATGGTTTTGGACAAGAACCAGGAGCAGCTGCAAGTCAGCACGCGTTTCAAAGAATTCTTTCACAATTCCGCACGCCAGAGCGAATTGTTGGCAATTAAGCGAGAGATTGAACAAAGCCGCTACCATCACAATCAAAAGCAACTGGTTCCGGGAGCCCCGAAAAAAATCGATCCGTTCGATGTGTATTATGAACCGGTGATTGCCTCCCGCGAATGCTTTGGCTACGTTCTTGTTTGGGATGTGAACAGGACGATGTCGGACATCGATTTTGTCGCCATCCAGCACAGCGTTACCACGTGCGCGCTTGAAATGGTCAAGCAAAAGGCCGTCATGCTGAAACGGGAGATGCAGGAGAAAGATTTCATCGAAGAGCTGTTAACCAATCAAGATCTTGACGAGCATGCGTGCATTGAACGAAGCCATCAGTTCAACTTGCCCGTGCAAACAAGTGCCGGCGTATGCACCTTGGAGGTAAAACCCGGCTTAAAAAACAAATACAACGTTACCTCCTCTTTGCTGGACATCATCAAAGAACACGTAAAGGAGTACAAACAGATCCGCCTGTACGCGATCAAGGATAAATTTGTCCTGTTGTACTTCGACAGGATGGATGAACGAGTGTTGCAGGAGATTTTTGTCAAGATCAGCAAGCAAATCGATGAGCGGTTTTCTTTGCAAACCGTATGTGGGATCGGGACGGCAAAAGAGCGTCTGTTCCAGGCAAGTGAAAGCTACAGCGAAGCCATGCAGGCGATTGCGATTGGCTCCAAGCTGAAAAAACAAGTGGTATACACCTATTCGCAGCTGGGGCTGTACAACCTGCTCTACCTCCTGTCGGAGAGAGAAAAGCAACCGCTGCAGCTGTTTTGTGAAAGCGAGCTGGGGCCAGTCATCCAGCATGATCGGCAATTCGAGTCGAATCTGATTGAGACGTTGGAAATTTATTTGCAGGAAAAGGAAAGCTACAAGGCGACAGCGGAACGTCTATACGTTCATCCCAATACGGTCAAGTACCGGATTGACAAGATCAAGGATTTGCTGGGCGAAGCCGCATTTAAAGGCGAAAATCGCTTCCAATTGGAACTGGCGCTGAAAGGATTGAAGTTTTTAAACGTAGACGGCGAAGCATCGCCTTGACGGACTGCATGTACGTGTGAATCGTTCGGAAGGCAAGCTGTTGCAGGCTTGCCGAGGACGAAAACCAAGGGGGGAACGACAATGGAAACGAGTCAGACAATTCAGTCTCCTGGCTCCACTCATGTGGGGACACTGTTTGAATCAATGCCCTTTACCAAGAAACATCTGTTCGCCGGCTTTGTCTTGTTTTTTGCCTTCATCATCGAAGGCTGGGAATTAATGATGATCATTTTTCTTAGTCCATCCATTGCAGCAGAATTCAACCTGACGCCGGTACAGGTCGGTTCTTTGATTGGAGCGATTTTTTTAGGGATGATCCCGGGCTCCTATTTGGCCGGATTGATCCTCGATCGGGTCGGGCGCAGAAAGACCATCGTGTACAGCTTGATCGGATTCGGCCTGGTCTCATTACTTAGTTCTTTTTCCGTCAACTTTGAGATGCTGTATACAACCCGATTGCTGGCGGGGATCGTGCTGTCAGGCGCGATAAACAGTACTTTTCCGTTTTTCGAAGAGCTGCTGCCTGTCAAATCCCGGGGCAAGGCGACTGTCTACCTTTCTGCCGGCTGGCCGTTCGGAACCATCCTCGCTGTCGGCGTAGCGATGCTGGAGCCGCATCTCGGGGGCTGGCGGGTGCTGCTCGTCATCAGTTCACTGGCAAGCTTATGGGCTTTTTTGATCGCCAAACTTCCGGAGTCCCCGTATTGGCTCGCCAGCAAAGGCAGGGATCAGGAAGCGAAAGCGGCGATAGCCTTCCTGAGTGAAGACCAGATTCACGTTCATGCCGAAACGAGCTTGCAAATCTCGAAAGTGACGAAGGGCAGTTTTCTCGGGATTTTCCAAAAGAATTTATTGAGCGTCACGCTTTTGGCGACGATTGTGAACTTCGCTTTTGCCTTCGGGTATTGGGGCCTCTACACGTGGATTCCCACGCTGTTGCAGCAAAAGGGCCTGTCGATGAGCGAAAGCATGGGCTTTGTCGCACTGTCGGCGCTGTGTCAAATCCCCGGTTATGTCGCCGCATCGTATCTGACGAGCAAATACGGGCGGAAAAAAGTGATGGTCACGTTCGTCATCCTGGCCTCTGTCGTAGGTTTTCTGTTTGCGTATTCGACGACCATCTTCCAGCTGTACCTGTTCAATTTTATTCTTGGCTTTTTCTCCTTGGGGGCATGGGGCATTTGGAACACCTGGCTGGGCGAAATTTATCCGACCAACATGCGCGGCGCAGGATTCAACTGGGGCGTCGGCTCGCAGCGCTGGGCCAATGCGCTTGCCCCGTCGCTGATCGGGTTCGTCATCGGGTTGGGCTGGGCATTCGGCAGCACGGTATCCTTCATCGTCCTCTTCATGGTTGTAACGTTCATCACCGTATTCTTTATTAAAGAGACGGAAGGCAAGGCTTTGGACTAGCAGGTTTGTAGATACGCATTATCTTTAAATGAAGGGCCGGTACCCCTAGGGGAGTTACCGGCCTTTCATCGTGCAACCGTGGCTGCGGTGGAGGCGAGGGGAATCGCCAAGAAGAGAACGTTCCGCAAGTGACAGCGCACGTAGAAGTATCTCAAGGCCGACTCCGCCGAGCCCCAAAAAGTGACGCAGGCCTTCGAAGCGTACTCCGAGTACTTTTCGGGGACCCCAGGCTCCAAAAGGGAAACCGCGCCCCAAAGCCACTCGCTTCGCGGCGGGAGCACCTCGAGGGAGATGATGTGGCGCGAAAGACGTTTCCCTTTTTTGGCTACGTCTCGGTAGGCGCTGTCAAAAAGCTCCGCTTATCTCTTCTTGGCGATTCCCTGGCTGCAGTGGTTGTGGGTTGCTCAGGATGCCGAAAATTGGTGAATATTAGCCACTATTGTGTTCGAAACAGGCAGATTTCAACGACTTTCGATCTTTTCGCTACCTGTTCATGCTATCTTGAACTGTTCATTCTTCCTTATAAGGCAATTGCAAATTCGGATAATGATGAAAGGAAGTTAAACTTTTCGCACGTTGATCCCGATCAGATACTCGGAGAGAAAAGAGGAATAGGCTTAGTCCTTTGAGGCGCTGGCTTAGGCGGAGCGGAGAAAACGGCACAGCTTTATAGCCCAACCCCAACGTTGATTAATCATCCTCGAAATTTTGGGCGACGTGCCGTTTTCGGAGTGGAGCCGGACCTCTCTGCATCCTGCAAGCGTCTCACCAGACGTAGCCGATTCCTCTTTTCTCTCTCCCTACCACGACAGCCCGTTACAAGTTCTTTCCCCGTCGCCAGTTACTAAGATTCCTCAGGATTAGAAAGACTAAGATTAGCTAGCGAATCCATACATATGAAAAACGTGATACGGCAAAACAAGGAGGAATTCTGATGTACAAAGTCGTGATTCTGGGAACGGGGCCAGCCGGTCTGACAGCAGCCATTTACCTGGCACGGGCCAATATGGAGCCGCTCGTGATCGAAGGCAGTGAGCCTGGCGGGCAACTGACGCTGACGACAGAAGTTGAGAATTTTCCCGGCTTTCCCGATGGCATCATGGGCCCTGAACTGATGGCCAACATGCGCAAACAGGCAGAGCGGTTTGGGGCAAAGTTTCAGACGGGATGGGTGAAGACGCTGGATGTATCCAAGCGCCCGTTTACCCTCTCTGTTGAAGGGACCGGGGACATTGCGACGGAAGCGCTGATCATTTCCACGGGAGCATCGGCCAAGCTGCTGGACATTCCCGGGGAAAAAGAGAACATCGGCAAGGGCGTCAGTACGTGTGCCACCTGTGACGGCTTCTTTTTCCGCGGCAAAAAAATCATCGTCGTCGGCGGTGGCGACTCGGCGATGGAGGAGGCCAATTTCCTCACCAAATTCGCTTCGGAGGTCCGCGTCGTACATCGTCGGAGCGAGCTGCGTGCATCCAAAATCATGCAGGAGCGGGCCCGGGAAAATGCGAAAGTCTCCTGGAGCCTGAACAGTATCCCGCAGGAAGTCATAGCGGGGGACAAGGGCGTTACCGGATTAAAGGTCAAAAACAACGAAACAGGTGCGGATGAAGTGATTCAGACTGACGGCATCTTCATTGCGATCGGGCATCGGCCAAACACCGATTTTCTCGGCGGGCAGATCGAGACGGATGAAACCGGCTACATCAAAGTAAAGCCGGGCACCACCGAGACGTCCGTAGCCGGGGTGTTTGCCTGTGGCGATGTACAGGACCACAAATACCGGCAGGCGATTACTGCTGCCGGCTCAGGGTGCATGGCGGCGCTTGATTGCGAACGGTTTCTGGAAGGCAGCTCGGTTCAGGACTGGAGCTATACATTGTAAACAAGACAGAGAGGGCAGGTCTTACGGATTTCACCGGTGGGCTTGCCCTTTTTTCAAGTGGACCGATTGGATTGCTGGTTTGTGGCAGACTGGTGAAATTTGGATACTATGACCGCCGTCACGTTTTTCGGGCAAGGGGTGCTGTATAATAAAGGCGAAGAAAGATATGCAGAAAGCAATGATACAGGATGGTGGATGAGCGTGGCAATGAACGAATATCAAACACCGTATGAAATGATCGGCGGTGGGGAAACAGTGGACAGGCTGGTCAAAGCCTTCTACCCTCGCGTGCTGGAAAACCCCGAGCTGCGTCCGTTGTTCGGCAATGGAATAGAAGAGATTATGCATAAACAGCGGCTGTTTCTCACCCAATTTCTCGGCGGTCCGCCTCTCTACAGCGAGCAAATCGGCCCGCCAGCAATGCGGAGCCGTCATCAGCCGTTTGCAATCACACCTGCCAGGGCGAGGGCGTGGCTGGCATGCATGCAGGAAGCGATGGACGAGATTGGACTGGCAGGCCCGGCTCGGGAGATGTTTTACGCCCGTTTGAGCCAGATGGCACACATTCTTGTAAATGCACCGGATTCACCGGAGTGAGTCGGGCAAATGAACGTTTGATGGCAAAGCTGCGAAAAACATGCATGTTTTATCGGGAGTCATGTAAAATAGCCTTAAACGATGAGGGCTATTTTTTTAATTTGTCGCATAATCGGAGGAATCAAACGTGAAAATACGCATCGTCATGCTCGTGATTATTCTGGCAGCAGTTGGAGCGGTCCTAATAGGAAAGAACAGCAAAGTAAGCCAACAGGCGGGACCGAGCGTGCCTGAGGTTCAATACCAAGCGGAGGCTTTCACGCTGCCCGACCTGGCGGGACAAAACCTCTCCCTTGAGTCATTCCAGGGCAAGCCGGTCGTACTGAACTTCTGGGCGACATGGTGTCCGCCATGTCAGGAGGAAACGCCCGATCTGGTGGCATTCTACGAACAGAACAAGGACCAGCTGGGCGTGATCGGGGTAAATGTAACCGCCCAGGACGAGGTCGACAAGGTCAAGACGTTTATAGAGAAGTACAGTGTCACCTACCCGGTCGTACTCGACGAAAAAGGAGCCGTCAGCAAGACATACCGCATCCAGGCTTTGCCGACCACGTTCATCTTGAATGACAAAGGCACGATCGTCTACAAAAAACTGGGAGCGGTGACGTCCGAAGAACTGAAGCGGGTACTCCAACCGTTACTGCCCTAGGGGGAGCGGAGATGTTTGAACCGACAACCGTTTTATCACTAGGCCCGGCACATCTTGGCATTTCGCTGCTGGGCTATGCTGCCGGGATGATTGCAGCATTGGGCTGGTATGCCGTGCAAAGCAAAAAAGACAACGAGCCTTGGGCAAAAGCTTTCGTCGACGGTTTGACGGGGGCAGTCCTGATCTACCTGCTCATCTATAAATTCTGGCCGATCGTTGAGGATCCTCGCATCCTGCTTTCTCCTGCCTCTCTGTTCCTTTACGCAGGCGGCGCGTATGCCAAGGAAGCGGGGATGCTCGGAGCGGGAGCGTGGATCGTCTTTCGCGCGATCAGGGGGAAGTGGTTTCATTGGCTCGCGCTGGAATGGCTGCTCGTCGGCTACGTCATTTTTGCTGCGGTAGACAATCTGCTCGTAAAAGAGTACGGCATCCCTACAGGCGGCTTTGGCTTTGAGCTTTCCGGAACCCGGTATGTTCCGCTCAATCTGGTCGTCGGCGGTGCGCTCGTTATTCTGTTTATCCTGTATGCACGCGGGTTTCACAAGCGGTTGCGGCATCCGCGTGAACGAGTCGGGGCGATGTTGGTCGGCATCTGCTTTATCGCGCTTGCCAAGGGCATGTGGAGCGTTGGCGGCGAGCAGATACTGCTTTGGGGACTGTCAGGCAGAGATATCGCCATGGTGGCCGGTATAGTCATCGGGGGTACCCTCATCCTTCTGCCCAAAAATGCCTATGAGCATAGTGACAGGAAGCGCCCGTCCCGGTGATAAGCTATTCATAGGCAGCGTATGCCTTCAAAAGCAGACAGAACGAATTTGAACAGGAATGGCAAAAAACTGTTGATATAGTATTGGGGGGTATAGTATTATAAAGGTGTGAGGTGATAAACCATGAACCAGGAGGAACGCCTTGAGGACTGCTCCGAATGCAACAATGCCGGAGAGCGAAAAAGTCACCATAGCGAGAAGCTCAAGAAAGACCTGACGAGCCGCCTAAATCGCGTCGAGGGTCAAATCCGCGGCGTGAAGGGAATGATTGAAAAGGACGTCTACTGTGACGACATACTCAATCAGATCGCGTCGATTCAATCTGCGCTTAATTCAGTAGGCAAGCTGCTGCTGGAAGGGCATATGAAAAGCTGTGTGATCGATCGCATTCAGCAGGGGGATCATGAGGTTATCAGCGAACTGTTAAGGACAATGAATAAATTGATGAAATAAGGAGGTACACAAGATGCAATCCATCGTATTGAAAGTAGAAGGAATGTCTTGCGGCCATTGCGTCAATTCCATTGAGGGCGCGTTGAAAAAAATCGGGGCTGTCGGCAAGGTAGATCTGGCGGGCAAGTCGGTCAGCGTGGAGTACGATCAGACGAAGCTTACGCCAGAAGTGATTAAAGCAACGATTGAAGACCAAGGCTACGACGTCGTTTAAACTGTTATCAAACCGGTTTTCCATTTGAACCAGAAAAAGCGCACTTTCCAATGATCTCATGATGAGTACAGTGGAGCGTGTGCTTTTTCTAATTGTCCGGGATCAATTGGCTGGTCGAAAAAGCAGCCAATTGGCTCGGGTGAAATGAACCAGTCTCCCTATAATGAAGAAGAGGGGGGCTTTGCGTGAATAGTCAAAAGCAGGAGCGACTTGGTTATTTTTATGGATTTTTGGGTGTACTTGCATTTAGCTTTACGATACCGATGACTAAGGTGGCAGTTGCTTCCTTTACAACGATGACGGTCGGTTTGGGCAGAGCGTTGATCGCGGCGGTGCTGGCCGGAGTATTGCTGCTGATTCGCAGGCAGAAGCTGGCATCGTGGAGTCAGGCGAGGAGACTGGCTGTTGTGGCCATCGGCGTCGTCGGCGGTTTTCCGCTGCTGACTTCGTGGGCGATGAACTACGTGCCTGCAGCGCATGGAGCGATTACGATCGCATTGCTGCCGCTCGCTACTGCAGGTGCGGCCGTGTTTCGCGCCAACGAACGCCCCTCCAGGGCGTTTTGGGTAGCGAGTGGTGCGGGCTGTTTGGTCATTCTTGCCAATACCGTCAGCTCCGGCATCAGCAACCTGCAGCTCGCCGATCTGGCTTTGCTCGGAGCTGTACTGCTGGCAGCGATCGGCTATGCAGAAGGGGGCAAATTGGCCCAGGAGATCGGCAGCTGGCAGGTGATCAGTTGGGCGCTGGTGTTTTCCGCTCCCTTTTTGCTCATTCCCGTTGCGATGAATATATCCTGGACAGAGCTCGTTTCTGCCTCCCCACAGGCCTGGCTCGCTTTCGGGTACGTCAGCGTGATCAGTCAATTCGTCGGCTTTTTGGCATGGTATGGCGGGATGGCGCTTGCCGGAGTGGCCAAAGTCAGCCAGATTCAGTATTTGCAGCCGTTTTTGTCGATCATCTGGGCGTATCTGATGCTCAGCGAACACGTTACGCTGCTGACGATTTTTGCGGCTGTTGTCATCGTCCTGATTGTCGCTCAGGGGAAAAAGGCTTCCGTTGCCCGCAAACAGGTGGATGTGGCGAAATGACTTCGGCAGGGCACAGGCGGGGAAACGAGTCAGCGCTTGACGCTATTGACAACATTTTGCTTACGTAATAAAATGTTTTTACGTTAAGATTAACATTTACGAGGTGGTTGTTTGCAATCAATCCCTGAATTCTACGTTATTGAGCTGCCTGACCAGGCCGTCGTTCTGCTTAATCCGCTGCGTTCAGAAATCCTCAACCGCCTGACGGAGCCAGCTTCTGCTGCCGAAGTCGCCCGGATGATTAATGAGGCGCCGCAGCGAGTGAACTACCATCTCAAAACTTTGGAGAAGGTAGGTCTGGTCAAACGTGTAGGTACTCGACAGGTCAGAAATCTCGTCGAGGTGCTGTACCAGGCGATTGCCCGTTCCTTTGTATTGGCTGATTCGCTTGGCTGGAATGCGGACAGCGTGCAGCAGATGAAGGATCAAGGCTCCCTTGCGCATCTGATCACAACATCCGAACGAATCAAGAAGGATGCGCTCCTGCTGCTGGAACAATCCGATGCGAATGTGGTCATTCCAAGCGCCACGCTGCAAATGCAGGTCAAGCTCGGCAATCAGGAGGAGCGGACGGCTTTTGTCGATGAGTACGTCGCGCTGGTCAAACAGCTGGTTGAGAAATACCAGGCCGGGAAAGAGAATGAAGCAGCGTATCAGGTCGTTCTGGCTGTTTACCCTGAAGTAGAACGAGGAGGCGAAAAGGTTTGAACATGAACGCGAAACCGATTGTCGTATGGAAGTCTGGGCACAATGCATCGGAAATAACGGCGAGGGAATGGACGATCAAGACCGATGCCAATGGACAGCAAACAGCAACGAAGCTGACGATGGTCTCATCAGGGTTTGGCGAAACGACCAAGCCGGCCGTCGGAACCAAGCCAAGCTGCATGGCAGCGTAATTCATTGCAAAAACCGGAGGGATGTCAAATGAATATGGTACCAGTTGTGATCGAGCAGACCAATCGCGGGGAGCGTTCGTATGACATTTACTCGCGATTGTTGAAAGACCGGATTATTTTTATTGGCAGTGCGATCGACGACAACGTAGCGAACCTGGTCGTAGCGCAGCTCTTGTTTTTGGCAGCCGAAGACCCGCAAAAGGATATTTCCCTCTACATCAATTCACCGGGGGGATCAACGACTGCGGGGATGGCGATTTACGATACGATGCATTTCATCAAACCCGACGTATCGACGATTTGTGTGGGCATGGCGGCTTCAATGGGGGCGATTCTCTTGGTTGCGGGAGCACCGGGCAAACGCTATGCGCTGCCCAATGCTGAAATCATGATCCACCAGCCCTGGGGCGGCAGCAAAGGGCAAGCGAGTGACATCAAAATCCAGGCCGACCGGATTATCAAGTCAAGGGAAATACTCAATCAAATCATCGCCGACCGCTCAGGCCAATCACTGGAAAAGGTGGAGCGGGATACAGACCGTGACTACTTCCTCTCGGCGGCTGAAGCCAAAGAGTACGGAATCATTGACAAAGTGATCGAGAAGCTGTAAATAAGGGAAAATGACAGGTCCTCCGCTGTAAGCCAAGCGGAGGGCCTTTTTCGATTCGCAACGAATGTTCACGAAAAGCTGGGCGAGGCTCCATTTTCCATTTTCCGCAGAGAAAGATAACAGTCGCCACGGGATTTAACTAAATAGTTGTTATATTTTTACCGATAATTGAAAGGAGAATATTTATCGGCAGAGTAAGAAAAAAACGTCAGGAGCGTGAACAAATATGCCAATCCGATTGACTGGGGGAGTCTCCGGACTTGATATCGATAACTTGGTAAAACAGTTGATGAAAGCGGAACGAGCGCCGCTTGACAAGCTCAAGCAAAAGAAGCAGTACACAGAGTGGCAGCGCGACGATTATCGCGATATGAACCTGCTCTTGTCTGGATTAAGAGAGAGCGTGCAAAAAATGAAGTACCAGTCCACTTTTCTCACAAAAAAAGCATCATCCACAGATGAAGCAGTCCTTTCTGCAACGGGCACAGCGAATGCTGTCGATGGTACCTATACACTTAAGGTGGACAGGCTGGCCAGCGCAGCTACCCTGACATCGGGTAAAATTACGCCAGTCAGTGCGGCCAATCCAACAGGCAAAGGCGATTTGTCCGCGAAAGTAGGCTACGATACGACGCTGACGATCGGTGGGGAAAAAGGCAGCGTCACGATTCAAGTAAACAAGGACGATTCAATGAGTACACTGATTTCCACGATCAACAGCAAAACGAAGTATACAGGCGTACAGGTAAACTACGATGCCGCACTGGACCGGTTGTTTTTCGTCTCATCCACTACGGGGAAGGGTACGAAAATCGAGCTGTCTTCGGAAAATCAGGATTTGTTGACCAAACGGTTAGCGTTACCCGGCGCGGCTTCATCAAAGACGGCGCAAGACCTGTATATAGGTACAAAGTCATTTAGTGTTACTACACAGGATAGCGACGGAAAAGATGTCGTTACGTACACGAGTGAAGTGCTGATCGACAAGGATTTAATCGGCGATAAAACACTACGCATCCATTTTAATGATAAAGATTACGATTTCACCATTAACAATCAGACGACGTTGCGTCAGCTTATGGATGAGATCAACCGCTCTGATTTGGGAAAAGCCGGCGTAAAGGCGTCCATGGATGAAAAAGGGACGCTGAATTTCATGTCACCTTCAGACCTTACTTTCAATGGGGACGTGTTAGACAAGCTGGGTCTGGAAAACCTTGCCCCTGACGTTAACCACAAGAAAGTGACGCTCTCTGCTGAAAATATCACCGGCTCCAGAGCCTACACGGTTACGTCGAAAGACAAAGACGGCAATGACGTCGTCACTGTTGTCGACAGCCTGCTTATAAACGATAAGCTAGAGGGCGATCAAAAACTAAAGATTGCCTACAACGGCAAGGACTACGAATTTACGATCTCGAAAAACACGACCATCCGTCAGTTAATGGATTCGATCAACACCTCTGATCTTGGAAAAGCAGGTGTCACCGTTTCCCTGGATAAAGACGGCAAACTCAAGTTCTTTAACCCGGATCAATCAAAGAAGCTGGAGTTTAAAGGCGATCCTTCCAGCGGGACCGACATTGTCGAAACGCTCGGCTTGAAATCAGTGAAGAGCGAAAAGAATCTCGAATACTTCAAAGTGTCCGGAACGCCAGGCGATAATGCCAAAGTGACATACAACGGTGTAACTTCGGAAGATTTCGCCTCCAATACGTTTTCGATCAGCGGTGTGAGTTTTAGCGTCAAAAAAGTTGGCGAAGCATCGGTGACGATTACACAAGACGTCGATTCGGTGTTTAATTCAATCAAGTCGTTTATTGAAAAATACAATGAAGTCATTGAAAAAATAAACAAAAAGACAACGGAGAAAAAGAATCGCGACTACCAACCGCTCACGGATGATCAGCGTGAATCGTTAAGCGAGGAACAGATCAAGAAATGGGAAGAAAAAGCGAAGAGCGGCACCTTGCGAGGCGACGATCTGCTGACGAGTCTGCTCAGCAATATGCGCAACGACATTTCGAATTACGTGACCAGCTTGGGCGAAGGGGAATTGAAGCAAATTAGCCAGCTCGGGATCGTAACGGGAGATTACACCGAACGGGGAAAACTGTACATCAAAGACGAGGATGCACTTCGCAAGGCTATCGCCAACAACCCTGACCAGGTCATGCGGCTGTTTAACTTCGATGACCCCAGCGGCAGCATGGTCTCCGGGGATGGGATCGCCACCCGCATGTACGACCGCTTAAACGACGTCATGAAGCAAATCACCAAAAAAGCAGGATCTGCTAATGCCGTCAGCGATGACAGTGCGATGGCCAAAGAGCTTTCCACTATTAATCTGAAAATCTACAACCTGAGCAAAACGATGGATAGTAAGGAAGATCGATACTATAAAAAATTTGCCGCTATGGAGAAGGCTCTCAGCCAATTGAATTCACAGACATCATCCATAACATCCTTGCTCCAGCAAAACTACAGCAAATAATTCATCAAAACCAGGACGTATCTATCAGGAGGCGAAACCATGGAGATTCGCAGTGACCAGGCGTTTACCCGGGCAGCTTCACCGTCACCCGGCAGCGGCGTAAAGGAGAATGGTGTCGAAGTTGAGGCCCATTTGCCGAAAAATGATGTCGACAAAGCAGGAAAAGACCCGAGTATGAAAGAATTACAGGATGCAGTGGACAGTTTAAACAAATTTTTGGAAACCAAGACGACACACCTTAAATTCCAATTGCATGAAAAGCTGCAGAAGTACTACGTGCAGATTGTAGACGACAACACGGATGAAGTTGTGAAGGAGATTCCTTCCAAGAAATTGCTGGACGTGGCCGCGAAAATTCAAGAGATGGTAGGAATTCTTGTCGATGAAAAGCTGTAAGATAAACCCTGTTACTTGGTGAACAGAAGGAGGACAAAAGTATGCAAAACGCTTTTAACGCCTATCAGACAAATGCAGTAACGACAGCTACACCAGGTGAGCTTACATTGAAGCTATATAATGGGGCGATAAAATTCATAAAGCAAGCGAAGAGTTCCATTGAAGAGCGGGATTTTAGCAAAGCACATGAATTTAACATCCGTGTTCAGGATATTGTCGGCGAGTTGATCATCACCCTTGATCGAAATGTGCCGATTTCAAATCAGCTTTTGCTCATGTACGAATACATGATGCGTCGGCTGGTAGACGCGAATTTAAAGAAAGAAGTTGCTGCGCTGGATGAAGTGGAATCGCTGCTCGTCGATTTCCGCGACACGTGGAAAGAAGCCATCACCCTCGCCAGGCAATCACAGTAGGGCTTTTCGATATGATACAAACAACACTGGGCCATTTGCTGGACCGGCTTGAAAGTCTGACCTTGCTGCTGCAGCAGCACGTGCAGAATGAGCAAAATGAGCCGGAGGTTTGGCTGGAGATTCTCAATGAACGTCAACGGGTGATCGAGGACATAGAGTCGGAGGTGATCACCGGTGAGGCAATCACCTCTGACGAGTATCAGCAAACGATCGACAAGATTGTGGAAATCGATCGTACACTAGCTCCGGAAATGCAGCGGCAGATGAAGATCGTTGGGGATGACATCTCCAGGCTGGAACGAAGCAGAATGGTACAAAGACAGTACGGCGGAATTGGCGATTATGATGACAACGCCTACGGAGTATTTTTCGATAAAAAGAAATAGCAAAAACATCGCTGTGCATGAAGTCACTTTAGGGCATACATCGACGCAAAACGGCCAGATAGTTAGGCCGGTTTGCATTTTCTGGCGGTTTTTTTGTCCCATTCGCATTGATATAATATGGTAATAAGGCCGTGAGGGGGAATCGCGATGGAAAAAGAGATGCTGGTTTTACTGCATGCCATTCGGGAAAATCAGGAAGTGACGAACGCCAAGCTTGATGCTCTGACCGCCGACGTTCGCAGACTTGAAGGGGAAGTCGTCGGGCTGAAGGCAGACGTTGCTACGCTGAAGACAGACGTAGCTACGCTGAAGACGGATGTTGCTGGGCTAAAGGCAGACGTAGCTACGCTGAAGACGGATGTTGCTGGGCTAAAGGCAGACGTGGCTACGCTGAAGACAGACGTTGCTGGGCTAAAAGCAGACGTAGCTACGCTGCAGGCTGAGATGAGCGAGGTAAAACAGGAGCTGCGGACATTTAATGACCGCTTTGATCGCTTTGAAAAACGCTTTGATGATATGGAAGCTGATTTCAAAGTGCTTTATCAAGATTACCGTTTTCAAAAGCGTGATATCCAGAAGTTGAAAGATGTCTCGGGACTGCTGTAGCCCAGCAAAAAAACGGTCGTCAAATCGACCGTTTTTTTGTGAGTCAGTGACGCTACACGCTGACGTCAAGCTTTGTGCCCAGCGTCGGGTGAGGCGCAGCGGAAGGGGCAGGCTGGGCTTGGGCCATGCTTTCGATCAGCGCTGTCGCTTGAGCCACCTGTGTCGCTTGCGCCGATTTGAGCAAGCCGATTCCAATCGATTGACGAATACTGGATAATTCAGCTCCAAGCATCATGTTTACTTCCAAGAACGTCCACCTCTTTCCGGGCTTGTATTGGGGAATCGGATTGCACTCCACTTTTACAATAGCAGCCCTATTATTTTTATCGGTGAATCGAAGGTATCTTTACTGTGAAAACGGATGTAAATGATCTGCATTACCTTGGGTGGGTGACATACACGATATGTTTTTTAAGAAAAGACGATCACTTCTGCTGATTTTTGCTGTAATCCTGATTCTTGTTCATGCGATCTATCTCAATGGCAATATCAAAGAGCTCTTTAATGTGACGGCAATCGAGCTGGTTGCGCTGTCCGTTGTGATTTCCTATGCGATCAAACGCAAGCACATCCATTTGCGCTCACTGATACGGTTGCTGACTCAAGGCAGAGAGAGCGACATGGAGATGACGATCAAGCGTTTCTACTATTATGCGCTCGTACAAAAAGAGCAGGGACATATGGAGCTGGAGAAAGAGCTGGAAAAAGAGCCCGATTCCTTTGTGCGCCGCGGCAGCATTCTGGCGATCGAAGGCGTGCCGGAGGATGAACTGCGGCTGATCCTCGAGAATGAATTAAAAGGGGAGCAGTACCGCTACCAGCAAGTCGGCGGTGTCTTTCGGCTGATCGCATTGCTCGCTCCCGGCTTGGGCCTTGTCGGAACGCTGCTTGGGATGACCGGCGTGTTAAAGACGCTGTCCGATTTTACCACGACCGGTCACAGCCTCAGCGCAGCTGTCGTGGCGACGCTGTACGGAGCTTTGCTGGCGAATATGTTTGCACTTCCATGCTACTATCGCCTGATGGATATTTATGACCGGGAAATGTTTGAAAAACGGCTGTACATAGAAGGCTGTATCGGTTTGCAGCGAATGGAGACGCCACGAATTTTGTTCGAGAAGTTAAATTCCTTTCTCCCCGGGGACCAAAAAATGGTCTTGATTAAAGAACCGGGAAGCAATCGCGGGAAGATTGAAAGGCAGGCCGACTATGCAGGATGATCGGCTGTATGACGAAAAAGAGTTGGAGAAAAGCTGGCTCATCAGCTACAGCGATTTAATCACACTGCTGTTTGTCATTGTCGTGATTATCGCGGCAGTTTCATCCGTACGCGTACAGACACAGGTGGATGAATTGAAAAAAGCTGAAGCCAAGAAGCAGGAGACTGCCGCCAGTGTTGATTTGCTTTCGGTTAAAAAATTGGAGCTTGAGCACGACATTGCAGTTTTGGAGCAGCGACGCGACGCGATCGTATCCAAGGCGAAGCCGATTAAGCTGGAGCAGGACAATCACACGAAAGACATGGAGCTTGTCAAAACCCAACTGTCCGCTGCACTGCAAGAAATGAACATTAACTTTGAGGAAACCTCGGAAGGGCTGATGGTTCGCCTGCCGGAAAAAGTGCTGTTTGCCTCCGGATCGGCAGAGTTGGGGGATCAAGGAAAACAGGCGGTAGGAGCGATCGCTGCCGTGATGCAAAAGTTTCCGAATCACCTGAGAATTGAAGGATACACCGATAACGTTCCGATTTCGCGGAGCCCGTTTCACTCGAATTGGGAGCTGTCTTCTGCACGGGCGATCTCCGTGATGAGAGAGATGGTTGACAGCTATGGCTTGCCGCCTGCCCGAATGGTCGTGGCCGGATGGGGAGAATATAAACCGCTCGTACCGAATACGAATGAATTAAATCGGGCGAAAAACCGCAGGGTGGAAATCGTGATTCTTGCCGAAGTCGACGAAAAAGAATAGAAAGGAGGAGGAGGGATAGCGAACGTCCCATACAAAACCAGGTATTCTGCCTATGTGGACTCTTGTAATCAACTCGACAAATGTTGCGAAAAATCGACCTATTTCAACAAAAATAGCAGATCGCCATCTTCGCTTGTGCACATTCTACTTGTGGATAATGTGGACAACTCTGTGGAGAACACGGCAAAGGCGAGCTTTTTGTGTGGATATCCCTGGGGAAAGAGTGCAGCACAGAAAGGCTGGGCGATGATGGAAGCGGCGCGTTTGCTTGGCACGAGGAGCGGCGCGCTTATCCGCCGTATTTGGTTGTCGCGGCGCAGTGCCTGAGCGCCACCTTGTTCCTGTCCCGAGAGTCGTTAAGGGCTTGAAAAAAGGTTTTACACCGCAGTGATTTCATCATTTGACTTTACGATTCGGCAAGTGATATAGTCGTCTCATGAGAAGAATCTCATAAAGTTTGTAAAAAGAAGGGAATGTTTTACATGCAAGGTAAAGTAAAATGGTTTAATGCAGAAAAAGGATTCGGTTTCATCGAGCGTGAAAATGGTGGAGACGTATTCGTGCATTTCTCGGCAATCAACGCGGAAGGCTTTAAAACCCTTGATGAAGGACAGGCAGTAGAATTCGATATCGTTGAAGGCGACCGTGGACCGCAGGCAGCTAATGTTACAAAACTGTAAGCTGAAACCGCTTACTTAAATAAGAGAACCTTGTAGCCTCCTCTCGGCAAGAAAGGTCTGTTGGCAAACAACAGCCCCGAAGCCAGAGGGGGTTATTTTTGTGCCTGGAAGAAGGATTTTTCCCCGCTTTGGCGAATAGTTATTACATAGACGGAAGGAGGTTTGAGGCCATGAACTTTACTATTCGTGGTGAAAACATTCAGGTTACTGATGCTCTACGGGAATATGTGGAGAAAAAGGTCGGTCGTCTTTCCCGCTATTTCGACACACCTGCATCGCTTGATGTAAACGTAACCATGCACGTCCTCCGAGGTGAAGGTACCATTGAGGTAACCATGCAATTGACTGGCGTCATTCTCCGTGCTGAAGAGACGGATAACGACATGTATGCAGCGATCGATCTTGTAACAGAAAAGCTGGAACGCCAGATTCGCAAGCACAAAACCAAGCTGTCACGCAAGCTCCGCACCGAATCAAACAACCGGGTGTGGATACCGGAAAGCGAAGGGCAAGTAGCTGTTCACGCCGAAGAAGATGTCGATATCGATATCGTCCGAACCAAACGCTTCAATTTAAAGCCGATGGATGCTGAAGAAGCGGTCATGCAAATGGATATGTTGGGCCACAGCTTCTTCGTTTTTCAGAACAGCGATACCAACGACGTGAATGTCGTCTATCGCCGGAATGACGGCCGGTACGGATTGATTGAACCGAAGTAAGTGCCATAACGTGAAAAATGGCGGGGGTTGTCTTTATTGGCAACTCCCTTTACTTGTGTTTGCGCTTCTTCTTTTGCTAAAATATACAGTTAGATGACCAATGGATCTTAGATATGGTATTCCCTGAGGGAAACCGTGGAAGGGGTGTCCCTATGTTAGGGCTTGTAAAGAAAATGTTCGGCAGCAGCAATGAACGGGAAGTAAAGAAAATGTTTAAACGAGTCGAACAGATAAACCAGCTCGAGCCAACATTTGCGGCAATGACAGATGATCAGCTTAGAGAAAAGACCGAAGAGTTCAAGACCCGTTTGGCGAATGGCGATAAATTGGACAGCATTTTGAACGAAGCGTTTGCGGTGGTGCGCGAAGGAGCGAAGCGCGTACTCGGCATGCGCCATTTTGACGTTCAGTTAATCGGCGGGATGGTCCTCCAGGAAGGGCGCATCGCCGAGATGAAGACAGGGGAGGGGAAAACCCTCGTGGCGACGCTGGCCACTTATTTGAACGCGCTGATCGGCAAAGGCGTGCACATCGTCACGGTCAACGACTACCTCGCTGAACGTGACTCGGTGACCATGGGCCAGCTCTACAACTTCCTCGGGTTGAGCGTAGGCTTGAACAGGCACGGTTTAACGGCAGAGGAAAAGCGCGAAGCGTATGCGTGCGACATCACGTACGGTACGAACAATGAGTTCGGCTTCGACTACTTGCGCGACAATATGGTGCTGTACAAAGAGCAGATGGTGCAACGTCCGCTCTACTTTGCCATCATTGACGAGGTGGACAGCATTTTGATCGACGAGGCGCGGACCCCGTTGATCATCTCCGGAGCAGCCAACCGAACAAATGAGCTGTACTACATTTGCGCTCATTTCGTCAAACGGCTGGAAGAAGAGAAAGACTTCACCATTGACGAGAAGCTGAAAATCGTTTCGCTGAGCGACGAAGGGGTAGCCAAGGTCGAGAAGGCCTTCAACATCGACAACCTCTACGATACGGCGCATATGACGCTTAACCATCATATTACAGCAGCCCTGAAAGCACAGGTCCTGTTCAAACGCGATGTCGATTACGTCGTGCAGGACGGCGAAGTCATTATCGTCGATGAATTTACGGGCCGGCTCATGGTCGGCCGCCGCTACAGTGAAGGCCTGCATCAGGCGATTGAAGCCAAAGAGGGCTTGAAGGTGCAGAGCGAAAGCATGACGCTGGCGACCATTACGCTGCAAAACTACTTCCGGATGTATCAGAAGCTGGCCGGGATGACAGGGACAGCGAAGACGGAAGAAGAAGAGTTTAAAAAGATTTACGGCCTTGATGTCGTCGCCATCCCGACAAACCGCCCTGTGCAGCGCAAAGACATGCCAGACCTGATCTATAAAACGGAGGCGGCGAAATACCGCGCAGTCGTTAATGAGATCGTCGAGCGGCATAAAAAAGGACAGCCTGTACTCGTCGGAACGATTTCCATCGAAAACTCGGAACGGCTGTCGCAGATGCTGAAGCAAAAGGGCGTCCCGCACAACGTCCTGAACGCCAAGCAGCACGCAAGGGAAGCGGAAATTGTCGCGCGTGCCGGACAGTACGGCGCGGTGACGATTGCGACCAACATGGCTGGCCGCGGTACGGACATTCAGCTGGGTGAGGGTGTCGCCGAGGTCGGAGGCTTGCATATTCTAGGTACGGAGCGGCATGAAAGCCGACGGATCGACAACCAGCTGCGCGGTCGCGCCGGTCGTCAAGGGGACCCGGGATCGTCGCAATTCTTCCTTTCCCTGCAAGACGAATTGATGCGTCGTTTCGGTGCCGAGAACATCATGAACATGATGGATCGCCTCGGAATGGAAGAAGACATGCCGATCGAAAGCGGATTGGTGAGCCGCGCGGTCGAGTCGGCACAAAAACGAGTCGAGGGCAGCAACTTTGACGCGCGTAAAGTCGTCTTGCAATACGACGACGTCATGAACCAACAGCGCGAGGTCATCTACAAGCAGCGCCGCAATATATTAGAGCAAGACAATTTGCGCGATGTCGTCATGGGCATGATCTACAGTGTGATTGAGCGCAATGTGGAAGCGCACTGTCCGAAAGATGAGGTTCCGGAAGAGTGGAACCTGGAAGAGTTGGCCGAGACGGCGCAAAACGGGTACTTGCGCGAAGGCTCCATTTCCGTCTCTGACCTGAAAGGGAAAGAAGCGGAAGAGATCGTCGAATTCCTCAAAGCGGAAGCGGACCGTCAGTACGCGGAGCGCGAAGCGGAAATGGGCGAGATGATTCGCGAGTTCGAAAAAGTAGTCGTGCTGCGTTCCGTGGACAGCAAGTGGATGGATCACATCGATGCGATGGATCAATTGCGCCAAGGGATCCATTTGCGGGCTTACGCTCAAAACGATCCGCTTCGCGAGTACCAGTTCGAAGGCTACGAAATGTTCCAGGCGATGATTGCCAGCATCGAGGAAGAAGTGGCGATGTACATCATGAAGGCGGAGGTAAGCCAGAACCTGGAGCGGCAGGAAGTCATCAAAGGACAGGGCTCAGACGCGGGCGAGCTGATTACCCGCGGTCCTTCCGAGCGCCCGACAAGCGCGCAGGACAATGAACAAAAAAACCGCGCCCAACGCCGGGCGGCCGAACAGGAGAAAAAACGCAGCGCCAAGCGCAGCCGCTAAGAGTGGGCGTTAACGATAAGCCCTCCCCTGCGATCAGGGGAGGAGTTGTTACAGATTGACGTGAAGGTGGTAGAAACGATGGCTTTGATCGACGTGGCAGACGTCAAACAGGAAATGACAAGTATGGCTAAGCGTTTAGCAGATATCAGGGGGTCTCTTTGACCTCCCTGTGAAGCAAGAGCGGATCGGCGAGCTGGAAGAGCGAATGATCTCGCCGGATTTCTGGGATGACAATGATGCCGCCCAGAAGACGATCAGCGAGTTGAACGCATTGAAGTCTTTGGTGGATACGATGCAAAAGCTCGACACAGCCTATGAAGACTTGCAGGTAATGCTGGAGCTGGCTGTCGAGGAGGGGGAGGCAGAGCTCATCCCCGACTTGTATCAAAGCACGCAAGAGTTGAAAAAGGAGTTTGAAAGCTTTGAGCTTGAGCTTTTGCTAAGTGATGAGTACGACAAAAACAACGCCATCGTCGAGCTGCACCCGGGTGCAGGCGGGACAGAGTCGCAGGACTGGGCCTCGATGCTCCTGCGCATGTATACGCGTTGGGCAGACGCCAAAGGCTTCAAAGTAGAGACACTTGACTATCTCCCAGGTGACGAAGCAGGTGTGAAGAGTGTGACGCTTTTGATCAAAGGACACAATGCCTACGGCTATCTGAAATCGGAAAAGGGCGTCCATCGCCTGGTGCGGATTTCGCCCTTCGATGCCTCGGGTCGTCGTCACACTTCCTTTGTCTCCTGCAACGTCTTGCCCGAGATCGAAGACGATGCGTCAGTAGATATTCGGACGGAAGACTTGAAAATCGACACATACCGTTCCAGCGGCGCAGGTGGCCAGCATATCAATACGACTGATTCGGCTGTTCGCATTACCCATTTGCCTACAGGTATCGTCGTCACCTGTCAGACGGAACGCTCGCAGATCAAAAATCGCGAGCGGGCGATGAAAATGTTGACAGCGAGGCTGTTTGAACGCAAGCGCGAAGAACAGGAACAAACCCTTGCCGCTATCCAGGGAGAACAGAAGGATATCGCCTGGGGGAGTCAAATTCGTTCTTACGTTTTCCACCCGTACAGCCTGGTGAAAGATCATCGCACCAATTATGAAGTGGGCAATGTGCAAGCGGTAATGGATGGCGAAATCGACATGTTCATCGATGCTTACCTTCGCTCACGGATCAATCAAGGATAAGCTAGCAGAGAAGCCGCATCGTTGCTGATGGAGGGCTTCTTTTTTTCGTCTACGCTACATATTTGCTTGCGGCCTGTTCCCTGCATCTTCTCCTAGATAGAAGAGGTCTGTTATGATATCCTGTGAAGGTTGGATTAAGTTCTGTCTATTTTTTTTGCGAGGGAGGAAGCTACGAACGTGCGCGGCATTCGCAACTGGAAGGATGTATTTCTTCCCAAAATGAACGTACCGATTATCATTTCTGTAATAGCTTGCTTTGTGCTCATTGACTTGCTGGTTGTACCGAAAGTCATTTCCCATAAAATTTCCGCCACAGCGGATTTTCGTCTGCCCACCAACTTTACCTATGGAGAGCTGAAAGCATTCGTCGACCTCATCAATCAAGATCCGGCCCCCAAGGTCATCTTGACCGGGGATTCGATTATCCAGGGGGGCGGCGTAAAATCCGGTGATTCCAGCATCGCCGCGTTTTTGCAGGATCGAGTCGGAGGACTGGCTGCGGCTTATCACGTGTACAATCTCGGCGTGAGCGGAGCGGCACCGGGCGACTGTTACTTCATCCTCAAGGCGCTGAAGCTTACCGACAGAGATATTGTCGTGTACAACTTCAACATGGGCCATTATGGCGTGAAGCCAGTAACCTTTCCCGATAAAACGGCTGAGCTGACGTCGAAATATCACAATGGCCGACCATTGTACCCCATGCTGCAATTGCGGAACAACGATAAAATCGAAAACACGCTGCAGCTGTGGGTCACAAATACGTGGAAGCTGTACGCCTACCGTGAAGTGATTAAGGACGTGTTGTGGGGCGACGATCGGGAGGAGCCGGAAGTCAACCTGCTTCCCTGGACAGAGACAGACTGGACAGAGAAGACGAAGAATACGCCGAAACGCGGTTCCAACCATTTGCTCGATACCGACCCGGCAATGATTTTTACGAATTTTTTAGTAGCTGGCGTGAAACAGACCGAAGCCCGTCTGCTGGTTTTCAATACGCCGCTGAACCAGGAAATGATGCAGCAGTACGATATGATGGACCGGGACCAGTACGACCGAAATATTCAGGAAATACGGAAAAAGCTGGATAAAGCAGGCGTCGTATTCAAAGATTACGAGACGATTATCCCCAGCGCGTATTTTACTGACAGCCTGCATCCGATGAAGGAAGGCAATGAGATCATCGCGCAAAAGCTGAAGGAAGACTTGTCCGGCTGGATGCAAGGGGAGGGAGCTGCCGAATGATTTTCAATACATGGATTTATGCGGCTTTCTCGCTCGTGACCTTCCTCGTGTACTGGTTTTTGGTCCCAAGCAAATACCGCGCCCATGTTTTGCTGGGAGCGAGCTATTTGTTTTTCACGTACCATTTTCCGCTGCATACGTTCTTGATTTTATTGATGACGGTCATCGTCTATTGGTTATCTTTGCAGATTTTCACGTATAAGCTGAAGTATGATCAGGGCGAGACGCTGCCCTGGTATCGGCATCCCAAGTTTTATTTGACGGTAATCATCGTTTTCTCCGTCTCCGTGCTGGCTTACTACAAATATTTGAAAATGGCCATTTCCACGCTCAATACCCTGCTGCATTTGGTTGATGCGGAGAAGACATTTGCGCTGCCGTCCATGGTCGTACCGCTTGGGCTGTCCTTCTTCGTATTTGAATTTATCCATTACGCCGTGGACGTGTACAAGGGATCTGCGAAAAAGACCGGCTTCTTTCAGTTCGCCGTATTTATCATGTACTTCCCGACGCTCGTCTCGGGGCCGATCAAGCGGTATCAGTCATTCAACGACCAGACGCTGTCCATCGGCACGTTTCGCAAGGAGTACTTGTATGAAGGGCTGCCGCGCATCCTCATCGGGTTGGGGAAAAAAGTCATTATCGCCGATCAGATGAGCCCGTTTGCCGAGGTGCTGCTCCACCCGGCAACCGCGACGACAGCCGACTTGTGGCTGGGAATGTACGCGTATGCGATGAAAATTTTCTTTGATTTTTCCGGGTACTCCGACATTGCGATCGGCAGTGCACGGCTATTTGGATACAAAGTTCCGGAGAATTTCAACTATCCGTATTTGCAAAAAAACCTGGCAGCATTTTGGAACAATTGGCATATGTCCCTGTCGAGCTGGATCCGTGACTACATTTACATTTCCTTGGGCGGCAACCGCGGAAGCGTTGCCTTTGCTGCGCGCAACTCGCTGATTGCCATGGCTGTCAGCGGTTTGTGGCACGGGGCTGCCTGGCACTTCGTCATTTGGGGACTGTATCATGGAGCAGGATTGGCCGTGCTGCGGTATTACACTGCCTGGAAGAAACGCACCTTGCCTGCAGCAGCAGAAGCGGCAGCAGCACTTTTCGGAAAAAGCTGGGTGAGCAGAGTGAACCACGTGCTCTCCGTATTGTTTACGTTTCATTTTGTCGCTTTCGGTTGGATCTTTTTCTATTGTGATTTCCGAACCGCAGTGCACACCATTCTGAAAATGGTGGGGGGATTGTTTTAAATGAAATGGCTGCAGACCATTATCAGCACGCTTTTCTGGGTAATCCTGATTACTGCCATTATTTTGGCCAGTACCGGGGTAGAATCCAGGTTTATTTACACGGATTTCTAGGGAAAAATACGTGAGGGAAGAGGGAGACGGATGAGAGCTGAACCGTTTGTCATTGCCCATCGGGGCGCTTCTGCCGATGCTCCGGAGAATACCCTGGCTGCTTTTGGCTTGGGGATCAGCCAAGGTGCCGATGGGGTGGAGCTGGACGTCCACTTGACAAAGGATGGCAAGCTGGCTGTCATTCACGATCATCGGCTTGACCGTACTACGACCGGTACCGGATTGGTAAAGGATAAAACAATGGGCGAGCTGGTAAGCGAAGATGCGGGTTCATGGTTCTCGCCAGCGTATGCCGGAATACGCATCCCTGAATTGAACGAGGTGCTGGCGCTGTTGCCCGCGGGGTATATCGTAAACATTGAGATCAAAAATGGCCCTGTGTTCTATCCGCAGATTGGCAGGAAGCTGGCAGAGATTTTGCAGGACTGGAAAGGCAGGCATCAATACGTCATCTCATCGTTTGATCACCAGGTGCTGACAGAAGTGCACACGGCCGATCCTGATCTGCCGCTCGGACTGTTGTATGAGGCACAGTTGTTTAACCCGGCAGTCTATGTCAACACATTGCCATACCCGGTATACTCCCTGCACGTTTTTCAGCATTTTGCGACCCGTGCGTTCGTTGAAGCAGCTCATACAGTAGGGTTGCAGGTATTCACCTACACGGTTGACGATAAAGATGATCTTGCCCGCGTCTACGCAGCAGGCGTGGACGGCATCATTTGCAATCATCCGCAACGCGCACGGGCATTGCTCGGGCTGTTTTGAAGTTCACCAGATCGTGACACCTGGCCGCATTTGTCCATGCTATACTAGATGGCAAGAAACATTTACCAGAAACGGAGGCTTTCCCATGCTATATGTAGCGATGCTCCCGATCGTCGATCAAGAGTTAAATGCCAGAGTCCGTCCCGCCCATCTGGAGTACATCAACACGCTCTTTTTGCAAGGAAAGGTGACAATGGCCGGGCCATTTACTGATAAGCGCGGGGGAATGGTTATTTATCAGGCAGATTCATGGGAAGAAGCATTGAAGCTGGCAGAAGCTGACCCTGCTGTTACGGAAGGGGCGCGCGAGCTCGAACTCCGTGAATGGGGTGCCCTCACTTTGCCTTTCCAGACGTAAGGGATGGTTGCCCTTGCGACGGGCGCAGTGCCCGTATATCTTTTGGTACTTGAGGGATACTGAAAACAACTTTGTTACTGAATGCATGCGAAAAAGGAGGAGCGTATATGAAGCGTTTTCATGCAGTATGGTTAGCTGGGGCACTGTGCCTGTTTCTCAGCGCCTGTGGTGGAGGGCAAACAAGCCAACCAGCCCCGACTCCGGCGCCTTCTACAGGTGAAGGAGCGACGACCCCGACCGTTGATGCGGCCAAAGCGGAGACGACGTTCAAGAATTCCTGTGCCAGTTGCCATGGGCAAAACCTTGAGGGTGCTGTTGGCCCGAATCTGACAGCGGTTGGCTCGAAGTTAAGCAAAGATGACATTCTCGGAATCCTGAAAAACGGTAAGGGAATCATGCCGAAAGACCTGGTTACAGGTGAAGATGCGGACAATCTGGCAGCGTGGCTGGCAGAAAAGAAATAGTGAACGAATAAATGAAGCCTTCAACGCCGATGAGCAACAATCGGTTGAAGGCTTTTTATATTTGCACGGGCGTGCTTTTATTTGCTCTCAGGGGAAAAGTGATTGAATTAAAATTGCATTTTTATTATTATGTATGTATAAAAATACATTATCGGATAGGAGAGTCTCGTGATGATACGCGTGGGGATTGTCGGAGCAACCGGGTATGGCGGCGTAGAACTGATACGTTTGCTTTCTCAGCATCCGAATGCAGTCATTAATCGTTTATACTCAAGCTCCGCTGAAGGTGCGGCATTGGCTTCGTTTTTTCCGCACTTGCAACAGCAGAGTTTGCCCAACCTGCAGGCGATAGACGCTGAAAGGATCGCTTGCGACAACGATGTCGTGTTTTTGGCAACGCCTGCCGGGGTCAGTGCCGAGTTGACACCGGCGCTGCTGAAATCGAACGTAAAGGTAATTGATTTGTCCGGTGACCTGCGGCTCGATTCGCCAGAAAAATACCAATTGTGGTACAAAAAGCAGCCAGCCGATCAGGAAACGCTGCAGCACGCTGTATACGCGCTGCCGGAGTGGAACCGTGAGCGCGTAGCGGGGGCGCAGATCGTCTCCAATCCGGGCTGCTATCCGACTGCTACGCTGCTCGGGCTGCTGCCGCTGGCAAAAACAGGCTGGGTCCAGCCGCATAGCTGGATCATCGACGGAAAATCAGGCGTCTCGGGAGCAGGCCGCGGCGTCTCCCTCGGCAACCATTTCAGTGAAGTTAATGAATCGTTTGCCGCGTACAAAGTCGGCATTCACCAGCATACGCCGGAGATCGAACAGGTTTTGACGCAGGCGGCGGGAGTCGAGACGATCGTCCAGTTTACCCCCCATCTCGTGCCGATGACGCGGGGCATCCTCATTACCGCATACGGGCAATTGCAGCAGCAGGTATCCGCGCAAGAGCTGCAGGAGCTGTACCTGGCTGCCTATGCCGACGAGCCGTTTGTCCGCATTCGCGAGCTGGGCAGTCACCCGCGAACGAAAGAGGTGTACGGCTCCAACTACTGTGATATTGCCGTTCATCTTGATGACCGCACGGGGCGGGTCATTATCCTCTCTGTCATCGACAACCTGGTCAAAGGGGCAGCGGGGCAAGCTGTGCAGAACATGAACATTATTTGCGGGTGCGAGGAGACGCTGGGCCTCCCGAAGATCCCGTTGTTTCCATAGGAGGGATCGCGTTGGCGCAACTGATCGTTTTGAAGTGTGGCGGAAGCACGATGGACGCGCTGCCTGCAGCATTTTTTGAGACGCTTGCCAGTCTGCAGCAAGCAGGCAAACAACTCGTAATCGTTCACGGGGGCGGTCCGGCTATTACGGATATGCTGACCAAGCTGCAGATCACTCCACAGTTTATCGACGGCTTGCGGGTGACGTGTGAAGACACGTTGCGGGTCGTCGAGATGGTCTTGTCCGGTTCGACGAACAAGCAGCTGGTCCGCCGGATTCAACAGGCAGGCGGAAAGGCATGGGGAATGAGCGGCGTAGACGGAGCGATGATTACAGCCAGACAGACGGAGAAGCCGCTGGGCAAAGTGGGCGAGATCGAACAGATCGATACTGCGCCGTTGCAGACCGTTTTATCCACGGGGCATATTCCCGTCGTCTCGCCGATTGCAGTCTCCAGGGACGGCGGCACGGCTTTCAACATCAACGCCGATGTAGCAGCAGGGGCTGTGGCGGCAGCGCTCGGGGCGGAAAAGCTGTTGATGATTACCGATGTACCGGGAATTTTGGCAGAGACAGCGGCCGGCGGCAAAGCACTCGTCGAAGAAGCAGGGCCGGCAGCGATTGAGCAGATGATCGAGACCGGTGTCATCTACGGCGGGATGATTCCCAAAGTGCGTTCAGCTCTCGATGCGCTCTGCCAGGGCGTTCATGAGGTCGTCATCTGCAAAGGGGAATCAACGGATTTATACAAAGCGTTTGCCAACGAGCGAGTGGGAACATCCATCAAACGCGTGTAGAAACGGCTTTGACGATTAAAAAGGGGGAATACGATGAGTACTGCAACATCCGTGTCTCATTTGATGAACAACTATGCACGCTGGCCGATTCATTTGGTCAAAGGCCAGGGAAACAAGGTCTGGGATGACCAAGGCAAGGAGTACCTCGATTTTACTTCGGGCATTGCCGTCACTTCGCTTGGGCACGTGCCGCCTGCTGTAGCGAAACGGCTGCATGAGCAGGTGGATACGTTATGGCACTGCTCCAATCTGTATCACATTCCGCTGCAAGAGCAGGTGGCAGCGATCCTGGCGGACGTATCCGGGCTTGACGCTGCGTTCTTCTGCAACAGCGGGGCGGAAGCGAACGAAGCAGCGATTAAAATCGCCCGTCGGTATGCGCAAAAAGTCAAGGGGACGAATCGCTGCGAAATCATCACGTTCGAGCAATCCTTTCACGGGCGAACGCTGGCGACACTGACGGCAACGGGGCAGGCAAAAGTAAAAGACGGATTTGCCCCCCTGCCAGACGGCTTTAAAACCGTTCCGTACAATGACATGCAAGCGCTGCGGGCGGCTGTGAGTGACCAGACCTGCGCGATTATGCTCGAGCTCGTGCAGGGAGAAGGCGGAGTTCATCCGGCAGACGAGGCGTGGGTGAAAGAAATCCGCCAGTTGTGCGATCAGCATGACCTGGTGATGATCGTCGATGAAATACAGACGGGGATCGGCCGCACGGGTACGTGGTTTGCATACCAGCAATACGGGATCAAGCCAGACGTGATCTCGCTTGCGAAAGGGCTGGGCAGCGGATTCCCGGTAGGGGCGATCGTTGCACAGCAAAAGGTAGCCGAAGCCTTTTCAGCCGGTTCACACGGTTCTACGTTTGGCGGGACGCCGTTGGCCATGTCGGCGGCGCTGGCGACATTGGAGACGATACGCGACGGGCAGTATTTCGACAAAGTAAAGGAGCTCAGCCAATACCTGATCGGCAGCTTGCAGGCTTTGCAAACCCAGTACCCGGAAAAAATCCGCAAGATCCGCGGTAAAGGTTTGCTGTTGGGGGTTGAACTGAATACGGAAGTGGCGGACATTCTCGCATACATGCGTGCCCAAGGCGTCCTGCTGCTGTCGGCAGGTCCACAAGTCATCCGTTTCCTCCCGTCGTTTATCACCACGCCAGCAGAAATCGATCACGTCATGCATGTATTGCAGCAAGCGCTCGAAAGCGAATAGACCAATACCGCAGCAACGGGTGTGCACAAAAACCCGTTGCATTTTTATGAATAGATATGTATAATAATTCACAGTTAAGCATATCTATACATTACATTGCATGAAGATAAATCGTTTTGCTTTCGGGAGAGGAGATGGCCGGCTTGAATACACAAACGCAATCATATGGCCCCGGTTACTTGACGTTGGAGAGTGGAGAGGTATTTGCAGGCAAACTGTACGGAGCCCCCCTGACGACAAGCGGGGAAGTTGTTTTTCATACAGGCATGACTGGATACCAGGAGGTAATGACTGATCCGTCATTCGCGGGACAGATCGTTACATTTACTTATCCGCTGATCGGTAACTACGGCATTAATGAATCTGATTATGAGGCAGGCAAACCCGCTTTGTCCGGCATGGTTGTCAGTGAGCTGTGCGAAGAGCCGAGCCATTTTCGCTCCCGTCATTCATTAGCTCAGGCAGCAGCCGAATTCGGCTTTCCGATTTTGGCCGGGATTGATACACGGGCAATCACCAAGCTGGTGCGCGCCTCGGGAGACCTGTACGGAATCATTTCCGACCAGCCGCTGACGGCTGAACAGGTCGCGGCCGCCCGCAGCAAAAAGCCGGAGCAATCACTGGTTGCACAAGTATCGTGCAGCGAGATTACTCATTATGAGGGTGCAGGCGAACATGTTGTGCTCGTTGATTTGGGCATGAAGCAGTCGATCCTCGATGCACTGCTGGCTAACGGGTGCGAGGTTACTGTCGTACCGTTCGATACGAACTATGAGCAAATCAAAGCACTGAAGCCGGACGGCCTGCTCTTCTCCAACGGGCCTGGCGATCCGACAGAGCTGCTGCCGTACGTCAGTGAATGGAAGAAGGCCGCGGAAGCGTTCCCGACGCTTGGCATTTGCCTGGGGCATCAGGTGGTGGCGCTGATGTTCGGAGCGAAGACGGGCCGCCTCGCATATGGGCACCGCGGGAGCAACCATCCGGTAAAAGAATTGGCGACCGGAAAAGTATATATGACTTCGCAAAATCACGGATATGTAGTGAAAGAAGAATCGATCGACAAACGGCAGCTGACTGCTTCCTATCTCAACGTAAATGACGGTTCAATCGAGGGACTGCGTCATCAGTACTTGCCGATTATGAGCGTACAGTTCCACCCTGAGGCTCATCCCGGACCAAACGATACGTCGCATATTTTCCAACAATTTATTCACTCTATGCAAGCGATAGGAGCAAAACATTATGCCTAAGATTGAAAGCATCAAGAAAGTACTCGTAATCGGCTCCGGCCCGATCGTCATCGGTCAGGCGGCGGAGTTCGACTATGCAGGAGCACAAGCCTGCCTGTCATTAAAAGAAGAAGGCGTGCAAGTCGTGCTCGTCAACAACAACCCGGCAACGATCATGACGGATGAGCAGATGGCTGACAAGGTCTATCTGGAGCCGCTCACCGTCGAATCATTGAGCAAAATAATCGAAAAAGAGCGACCTGACGGACTGTTGCCGACACTTGGCGGACAGACCGGACTGAATCTGGCAGTAGCCTTGTCGGAAGCGGGTGTGCTCGAAAAATACCAAGTGGCCCTGCTCGGCACACCGCTGGCCGCGATCCAGAACGGCGAGGACCGCGAGCTGTTCAAGCAATTGATGGAACGGATCGGTGAGCCTGTACCGGAAAGCGCAACGGTCGAGACGATCGAAGAGGCGATCAGCTTCGCAGGGAAAATCGGGTATCCGGTGATCGTTCGCCCGGCGTATACACTCGGTGGCGCGGGCGGCGGTATCGCCGAAGACGAAGACATCCTGCGCGCTGTCGTGTCGCGGGGTCTGGATGCAAGCCCGATCAATCAGGTGCTGATCGAGCGCAGCGTAAAGGGCTGGAAAGAGATCGAGTACGAGGTCATGCGCGACGACAACGATACATGCATCATCGTCTGCAACATGGAGAACCTCGATCCCGTCGGAATTCACACCGGCGACAGCATCGTCGTTGCGCCTTCGCAGACGTTGACCGACCAGCAGTATCAAATGCTGCGCAGCGTTTCGACGAAAGTCATCCGCGCGCTCGGCGTAGTCGGCGGCTGCAACATTCAGTTTGCCCTCGATCCGGTGTCCGACAGCTACTATCTGATTGAAGTAAACCCGCGGGTCAGCCGTTCGAGTGCGCTTGCTTCCAAAGCGACAGGCTATCCGATCGCGCGGATTGCCGCCAAGCTGGCGCTGGGCTACCGCCTTGATGAAGTCATCAACCCGATCACAGGGTACACATATGCAAGCTTTGAACCGACGCTCGATTATATTGTCGTAAAAATTCCCCGCTGGCCGTTTGACAAATTTCCACTGGCCGACCGCCTGCTCGGAACACAGATGAAGGCGACGGGTGAGGTCATGTCGATTGCCCGCAACCTCGAAGCAGGTCTGTTAAAAGCAGTCCGCTCGCTGGAGATGGGCTGCACGCATGTAGAGCGGGCAGATATTGCCGCCCTCTCCGCTGAAGATTTGCAAACAGCGTTGCAGGAGGCGTCCGATCTGCGCCTGTTCGCACTGGCAGAGGCGACCCGACGCGGCATGAGCGAAGCCGAGCTGCATCAGTTGACGAGTGTCGATCCGTTTTTCCTGCGCAGCATCAAGCGCATCGTCGACATCGAACGGCAACTCGCTGCTGCCACAGAGCAAGATCTTGCTGCCGAGCTGTTAAAAGAAGCAAAGCACCGCGGATTTGCCGACCAGACGATTGCCGACTTGATCGGCAGCTCGCGTGAAGCCGTGCGAGCACAGCGAAAGGCACTGGGCATTGCCCCTTCCTATAAAATCGTCGATACGTGCGCGGCGGAGTTCGATGCCCAGACACCGTATTACTACTCCACCTGGAACGGATCTGACGAAGTCGAGGATTTAGCCGGCAAAAAGATCATGGTGCTCGGCTCCGGACCGATCCGCATCGGGCAGGGAATCGAATTTGACTACTGCTCGGTGCATGCGGCCAAATCGCTGCAAGCGAAGCAAATCGCCGCAGTCGTTGTCAACAACAACCCGGAGACCGTCAGTACCGATTACGAGACAGCGGATCATCTCTACTTTGAGCCGTTGACAGTAGAAGATGTGCTGCACGTTGCCGAACGGGAGCAGATCGAAGGTGTCATGGTCCAATTCGGCGGACAGACGGCGATCAATCTCGCAGCTCCGCTGGCAGATGCCGGACTGACTATCATGGGTACTTCACTGGCAGCGATCGACATGGTCGAGGACCGCGAGCTGTTTTACCAGATGCTGCGCGACCTGGAGATTCCGCACATTCCGGGCAGCGGCGTTGAATCGCTTGCGGATGCGCTGCAAGTAGCGGAACGGATCGGCTATCCTGTCCTGCTTCGCCCATCCTATGTAATCGGCGGTCAAGGCATGATCGTCGTCCAGGATGAGCACGAACTGAGCGCGGCAGTGGGCGGTTGGCTGTCCAATCAGCAGATGAAAAGCTTCTTCCCGCTTCTCGTCGACAAATACATTCCCGGTATGGAAGCAGAAATTGACGCCGTCTGCGACGGAACGGATGTCCTCATCCCCGGCATTTTCCAGCATGTGGAGAAGGCAGGGATTCACTCCGGCGACAGCATGGCCCTGTTCCCGGCTCCGACCATTTCGGCTGAGCAAAAAGCGACACTGGTTGCCTACGCCGAACGCATCGCCAATAAAATGCAAGCGATCGGGCTGATCAATATTCAATTCGTCATTGCAAATGACGTGGTATACGTCTTGGAAGTAAACCCGCGGGCATCGCGGACCGTGCCGATCGTCAGCAAAGTCACCAAGGTGCCGATGATCGAGCTGGCCGTTCGCGCCCAATTGGGAGAAAAGCTGGCCGCCATGGGATACGGTACGGGACTGCTGCCGGAGATTCCCTTTGCCGTCGTCAAGGCCCCGGTCTTCTCTACAATCAAGTTAAACGGGGTAGATCCTGTGCTCGGACCGGAAATGAAATCGACTGGTGAGATTCTCGGGTTGGCCCGTTCGTTCCCCGAGGCTGCAGCGAAAGCGTTCCGCTTCAAGGATTCGTCATATCCCGAGCTGGCCAAGGGCGATACGCTGTTCCTGTCCATCGCTGACGCTGACAAGCATGACAGCCTGCCAGCAGCGCTGTCGGCTCTGCAAGCGAAAGGCATTCGCTTCGTAGCGACGAAGGGGACGGCAGAGTGGCTGAGCAAAGCTGGCTGTACCGTGTCGGACGTCGTTGCCGATGAACAGGCGTTTGCCCAGTTCATCCAGACAAACGGTATTTCACTCGCATTCATTACCGCAACCAAGGGCAATCGTCACGGGCGGAAAGGCTTTGCGCTGCGTGGCCTGGCCGTACAAAAAGGCATTCCGCTGTTCACGGCAGTCGAAACGTTTGATCTGTACCTGCAAGCTTTAATCGAAAAGGAGAGTGACAGGGATGGCACCTGCGAAGATATTGGAACACTATCAAAACATGCAGTCGCTAAATTTTAAAGGCAGAGACGTACTGCGCATCGATGAATTCAACAAGCAAGAGCTGGTTTATCTGTTGAATTCGGCGATCCAGCTCAAGCAAATGCAGAAGAGCGGACTCATTTTCGAGCCGTTAAAGGGCAAGACGCTGGGGATGATTTTTGACAAGGCATCGACACGTACGCGGGTGTCATTTGAAGTAGGGATGTATCAGCTAGGCGGGATGGCCATGTTCATGAGCGGCAAAGAGCTGCAGCTCGGACGCGGTGAACCGATCAGCGATACGGCAAAAGTCCTGTCGCGCTACCTCGATGCGATCATGATCCGCACGTTCTCGCACAGTTACGTAGAGGAGTTGGCCGAACACGCCTCGATCCCGATCATCAACGGCTTGACGGACCGCTTCCATCCGTGCCAGGCGCTTGCTGACATGCAGACGATTCTGGAGCATAAAGGAACGCTGGAAGGCGTCAAGCTGGCTTACATCGGTGACGGAAACAACGTTGCGACTTCACTCGTGCTCGCGGCAATTACGCTTGGCGTAGATGTCCGCCTCGGTACTCCGGTCGGATACGAAATGGAGCAGGAAGTCGTCGACAAGGCGAAACAGCTTGCTGAGCTGAGCGGTGCAACCCTTCTCATAACGAACGATCCTCAGGCAGCGGTGAAAGATGCCGATGTCATCTATACGGATGTCTGGACGAGTATGGGCTTTGAAGCCGAGAATGAGGTGCGGTTACAAGCGTTTGCCGACTATCAGGTCAACGAGGAATTGATCAGCTTGGCGGATCCCGAGTACCTGTTTATGCACTGCTTGCCGGCACATCGCGGAGAAGAAGTCACGGCGGGCGTCATTGACGGGGAGCATTCCGTCATCATCGATCAGGCGGAAAACAGATTGCACGCCCAGAAAGCAATCCTTGCAGCCGTTGTGTAGAATTGCATAACGATAGGATTATATGAAAAGAGTACCCGCTGGGTACTCTTTTCGTTTACAATGAAAGAGACTGAAAATATAGTAAAGATAAACTATTGTGGCTGGATGTGAAAAAATGAAGGCAGAGGAATATTTTATCACAAGTGCAGAGGTCGTTAATTGGCCGATTACATTTGAACAATTGCTGTTGGAAGCGATCCACTCTAACAGCAAATGGTTTGTCTTGCAGTCTGGCGAGAAGCTGCTGGGCTGCATCAGAAGAAACGATATGCATGATGTGGTAGAACGCACGGGCTTCGCAAATCTTTCCAGCATGTCGATAGAGCATTTGATCGTCGATGCGATCGCGGTGTACGACGACGAAGAAGAGAAAAAAATCTATGAAGAAAATAAAGTGGTCATTGTAATGACAAAGCAGGGTGACGTCAAAGGGGTGATCGATTGGGAGATCGATAACCGCATACACGAGCTGGTCGCCCAAGACAGATGGCTAATCAAAGAGCTGCAGACGGTTTTTTACGAATTTTACCACAATATTTTCGTCACAGACGAGAAAGGCACAGTCATCCGCGTCACAGCCGAAGACGATCAGGAGCATTTGGGCAAGAACGTGTTTGAGCTGGAGAAGCAGCGCGTCTTTTTCCCATCGATCACGGCCAAGGTGCTGAAGTCGGGGATGCGGGAAAAACGGCTGCAATATACGAAAACGGGCGGAGTCTTCATGATCGATTCCATCCCGATCAAAAACGATGAAGGCGAAATCGTACGTGTCGTGTCGATCACCAAAGACTCCTCCGAGATCAGTGAGCTGACCAAGCAGCTCACGGAAATACAAGCACTGCTGGACAACTACCGGGAAGAGGTCAGCAGAATCCAGCAAAAGCAAGTCGAAGAAAAGCCGTTCATTTTCGTCAGCAAACTGATGGAAAATCTCTACGAAATTATCAAATCCGTCTCATCTGTCGATACGTCAGTCCTGCTGCTGGGCGAAACCGGAGTAGGCAAGCAGATGGTGGCGAATCAAATCCACCAGCTCAGCTATCGCAACGACAAGCCGTTTATTACTGTGAACTGCGGCGCTATCCCGGAAAACCTGCTGGAGTCCGAACTGTTTGGCTACGATGAAGGGGCGTTTTCCGGGGCGAGAAAGGGCGGGAAGCTGGGAATCTTCGAATTAGCCGACAAGGGCACCGTGTTTTTGGATGAAATCGGCGAGCTGCCGCTG
>CAMIVR010000028.1 GCA_946402065.1 uncultured Brevibacillus sp.
TTTCGGACAGGCAATCCCGTCAGCAATTGGGCATTATCTTTCGTCAGTAACAAGATTCCACTTAATATCCTTTTCATAAAAAACCCACCTTTTTTACCTGTCTGAAAACGTTCAATAATTAGACGACAGAAAGTTGAGAAATGCTACAGGTCATTAGTACCAAAAATTGTATTTCGACGACATCTAATGAATATTCAACCCAAGTGACTCTTTTGTGTTTGATGGGCTGGATCAGAGCCAGCGATTCCCCAGTACTGTGTTGACGGCGATATCCTTTTCATGTCAATAATAGGAATACAAGGTGGCAGAAACAAAGGAGGGTGTGTCGATGAGGGTTCCTGATGAATCCAAAAAACAGTCGCATCAGGATTGGCTGAACTGGGAAGGGCGATGGGAACTGATTCATGGCAAAGCCTATCATATGACGCCGGCACCTTCTGCCGATCATCAATTTGTCGTAGGGGAATTGTTCTTTGCCTTGCGCCGTTTTTTCGGGGACAAAGGATGTGAAGTGTTTGTTTCGCCATTTGACGTGTTTCTTGGTCAAAAAGCGAGCGACGACGATGCAGAGCATATTGTCCAACCAGACATCTCAGTCATTTGCGATAAGCGGCAAATCTCGCAAAAAGGCTGCCTGGGTGCGCCACAGCTTGTCATCGAGGTATTGTCTCCGGCAACAGCGCTAAAAGATTTCAATGAAAAATTTCAACTGTACGAGCAATCCGGGGTAAACGAATATTGGATCGCGGATCCGTTAAATAGACTCGTCCATGTACATGCATGGGCAGATGGATATTACACCCGAAGGGGAACCTTTGGCGAAGGCGACAAGTGCAAGTCGATGATGTTTGAAGGACTGACATGTGATTTGCACAGTGTATTTAGAACGGCGAATCGGTGAAAAACAATGAAGACACGCGAGTAAAAATGACACAAAACAAGGCTCCACCTGGAACCAGGACGGAGCCTTTACTTTTCCGCTTCCACCCGCTCCGCCTCCAGCAAAATCGCTTTGATTTTGTCCGGCGCAAGCACGTGAAGCACGCCAGTGGAGACGTGAATCAGCTCCTGCTGACGCCATTTTTGCAAGATCTTGTTTACGGTAATGCGCGACGTGCCGATATAGCGGGCAAACGCCGACTGGTCGATGGTCACCTGCTCCGTTTCCTGGATGTCGACCAGCTTGAGCAAATAGTGCGCCATCTGCTGTTCGATCGGGCTGTCGAGGAGGGCGATAATTTCCGCCAGCAAGCGGATTTTGTGAATTTGCGCATATGCAAACAGTGTGGCCGCTTCCGGGTGGTCCCGGCACACGTTGGCCAGTGCATCGTCTGAGAAGTGGTACACGGTCGCAGCTGTAGTAGTGATCGCCGTTGTCATGTACGGACTTTGGTACACGCCGTGTTCGCCTATGAGTGTCCCCGCAGGCACGTAGTCAATGATCCGCTCGTGTCCGTTATCCGATAACAGAGAGACTTTGACCCCGCCCTTGTCCAGATAGTAAAAACCTTTGCCCTGTTCTCCCTGATGATAGAGCGCCACGTTCTTTTTGCATTCAAGCTTGCGGCCGTACAGCAAATAGGGAGTCCATTTGTAGCGAAGGGGCATCATCTGATCACCTTCCTGCCGAAATGAGACAACGTGGCATTAGCCAATCTTCGTTGCGCGCGCATACCGGTTGGGATTGCGCAGCGAGTCTACGCAGTTGATGACGAATTTTCGCCGCTGGATGTCGATCAACCCGTCTTCTTTCCATTGCTTGAGGATTTTGTATACGGTGATCCGCGTCAATCCTGTGCAGTTGGCGAGGTCCTGCTGGGTGAGCGGCACCTCGTAGCTGCTGAACTCATCGCAAATATTCAACAGCAGGGCGGCAATTTGCTCCTCGGCTGTAAGCGCTTTCGAATGGATCGAGTAAAGCAGGATGCGCATCTTCTGGTTGACGGTCTGGGTAAACAGCTTCAACAGCTCCGGCTCCATCCGCAGCAGCTCGGAAAACTGCTCGCAGGAAAAATGGTACAGCACGGAGTCTCGGGCAGTCACCGCCGTCGTAAAATGCGTCTGTCCATCCATCGCCTGAACGCCCAGAATTTGACCGGGAACGACGATGTTGACGAGCCGGTCGGGACCTTTGACAGTCGTGATCGTGACTTTGGCCAGTCCTTTGTGCAGATAGTAAAAACCGTCGCCGAACGTTCCCTGATGATAGACAGTCGTTTTATTTTTGAAAAACTGTCGTTTGCCATATTGTAAAAAAGCTTCCCATTTCAAGTCGGTTTCAAAGGGGGATACCATGTGATCACTCCTTTAAATATGGGCGGCACTAATCGGAATTTCACAACAATTACGTCAATTATAAGCTGTGGAAAAGGCATTGTACAATCCGGGAAGCCGGCTCTCCGGAAAAAAACAGAAAGAATGTTAAATGGTTTACACCTTTCCGCGGCGTGGTCCGTCGAATGGTTCGCCTTTGACGGTGGGATTGCATGCAGGATGCCAGCAAGTATAGCTCAGCCTAGTAAAATTATGTATAGTAGCAATAGGGTAAAAGATAAAGAGGTTGAGAGACATGAAGCAAATCACGATCCTGATCGCAGACGACGAAACGGAAATTGCCGAGCTCATCGCCCTGCATCTGACGAAAGAAGGATACCGTCCGATCGTCGCCTCGGATGGACAGGAAGCCATGCAAGTCATCCAGACACACGCGATCGATTTGGCGATTCTCGACATTATGATGCCGAAGCTGGACGGGTATGAAGTAACCCGTCAAATACGCGAGCAGCACAATATGCCGATCATTTTCCTGAGTGCCAAGACGTCCGATCTGGACAAAATTTCCGGACTGGTGATGGGTGCGGATGACTATATGACCAAACCGTTCAACCCGATGGAACTGGTGGCACGTGTGAATGCGCAGCTGCGGCGTTCGATACAGTTGAACCAGCACGCGGCAGCGAGCAAATCCGTCCTGCAGGCAGGAGGGTTGGTCATTTATCCCGATCAGCGCAGCGTCAGTCTATACGGCGAGACGATTGAGCTGACGCCGAAAGAGTTCGATATTTTATATCTACTCGCCAGTCATCCGAAAAAAGTCTACAGTGCCGAAAATATTTTCCAGCAGGTGTGGGGCGAAGCTTACTATGAAGGCGGCAATACGGTCATGGTGCACATTCGTACCCTGCGAAAAAAACTCGGCGAGGATAAAAACAAAAACAAATTTATCAAGACCGTTTGGGGAGTGGGATATACTTTCAATGGCTAACTTATTCCGCAGCTTCCGGTTTAAAATGATCGCGCTCCTGGGCCTGAGCATGGCGTTTGCCGGCATCGTCACGTATGTGTTATACAAGCTGCTGCAGATGTATTACCATACGTATGTCAGGCTTGAGAGTCCATTGGCTTTGGTCCGTTATTTGGTAGGAATCATCGGGGATGTGAACGTGTTTTTGCTCGTGTACATCCCGCTCGTCATTCTGTTTTTCTTCGTCTTGACCAAGCCGTATGCCAGGTATTTTCGCGAGATTTCCAACGGCATTCACCATCTTGCCAACGGCGATTTTAAAAATCGGCTGCAGATTTTGTCCAATGATGAATTTGGCGATATTGCCAAAGACATTAACCTGGCGAGCGTGAAGTTGCAGGAAGCCGTGGAGCGGGGCGATTTTGCCGAGAGCAGCAAGGATCAGCTCGTACTGAATCTGGCTCATGATCTGCGCACACCGCTTACGTCCGTGTTGGGCTATCTCGATTTCATTCTGCGGGACGAGCAGCTGACCCGCGAGCAAATCAAGCATTATACGACGATTGCCTTTACCAAGTCGCAGCGGTTGGAAAAGCTCATCGATGAGCTGTTTGAAATAACGCGCATGAACTACGGCATGCTCACGGTTGAAAAGAAGCCGATCGACCTCGGCGAGCTGCTCAAGCAATTAACGGAAGAGCTGTATCCGGTCTTTGAGAAAAACGATCTGACCGCGAGAGTGCATATCGCCCCACAGATGCATATTCACGGCGACGGGGATCTGCTGGCACGGGTGTTCGAAAATCTGCTGACCAATGCGATTCGCTATGGAAACGACGGCCAGTACGTAGATGTGACAGGCTCGATTGAAGATGGTGAAGTCGTTGTGCAAGTGACCAATTACGGCGATCGCATACCGCCGGAGGAATTGCCGCACATCTTTGAGATGTTCTATACCGGCGACAAAGCGCGAACGCATCAAAACGGGAGTACGGGTCTCGGCTTGTTCATCGCGAAAAACATCATCACGCAGCATGACGGAACGGTGACAGCCGACAGCTCGCTGATTCGGACGATGTTTGAAGTGCGTCTCCCGCAAAACAATCACCCGAATAGCCCGGCGTAGCGTCGACACGAGAACGACGGGGCCGCCATTTAAGAAAAATTTTAGATTTAGCCCACTTTTTCTTTTAACAGTTTGTCTTATCCTGATCAAAGCAAGTCAGGGAGGAAACTGAAAATGAAAAAGTGGGTTTTTTGGCTTGCCGTCCTGTTGTTTCTGAGTTACAAAGTCGTTCAACTCAAAGCGGAGGTCGGACAGGATCACAGCCATGAGCAAAATGAGCAAGCGCAGGTACAGGGAGAGACGATGAACATTCCCCCCAATCAGGTGTTCCAGGGAAATCTGATCCTGGTCAACACGGAGTACCCTGTCCATGAAGAGGGGGTAAGAAACGACGTCGTCAAACTGGCTGAGCATGCGGAGTTAATCCAGGGTTATGGTTTGCTCGACAGCAGCATTGAAGTGTCTGCGAGTGTGGCACAAACATTTTTGCAGATGATCGAAGCGGCCAGAGCCGATGGTGTGAGCCATTTTATGATTAACAGCGGCTATCGGGGCGTTGAAGAGCAGCGTCGGCTGTATAAGGAAATGGGGCCGGACTATGCGATGCCGGCTGGCCATAGCGAGCACAACGTCGGGTTGGCGCTCGATATCGGCTCTACGCAAATGAAGATGGAAAAGGCGCCTGAAGGCAAATGGCTGAAGGAAAACGCCTGGAAATACGGATTTACCCTACGCTACCCGGAGGATAAATCGGCGATCACCGGCACGCAATACGAGCCGTGGCATTTCCGCTATGTCGGCTGGCCGCATAGCGCGATCATGCAAGAACACAACTTTGTTCTGGAAGAATACCTGGACTATTTGAGAAAAGAAAAGCACATCACGGAGAATGTCGATGGAGAACCATACGAAATTTCCTATTATCCGGTCTCGGAAAGCAACGCAATACAAGTGCCGGAAAACCGCCACTATGAGATTTCCGGAGACAACATGGCGGGAATTATCGTAACCGTGTACCCTTGATGCCATTTTTATAAAAAAGGAGAGAAAACCGATGCAAAAAACGACGGTGGCCATATTGTTTGGTGGATGTTCCTCTGAATACGAAGTATCGCTCAAGTCGACGTGTTCCGTATTGGAGCATATCAACCGGGAAACATACGATGTCATTCTTATTGGGATCACAAGAGAAGGGCGCTGGCTTCGCTATTACGGAGGCATCGACCGGATCAGCGATGACAGCTGGCACCAAAGCAGCGATTGTACTCCGGCGATTCTGTCGCCGTGCCGACAGACGGGGGGAATTGTGGAATGGAACAAAGCCGGCACCGTTACGACGACGAAGGTCGATGTGGTTTTTCCTGTCTTGCACGGCAAGAACGGCGAGGACGGTACGCTGCAGGGGTTGGTCGAGCTAGCAGGCATTCCGCTGGTCGGCTGCGATACGCTATCGTCCGCGATTTGCATGGATAAGGACATCGCCCACATCCTCGCCAGCAGTGCCGGAATCAGGACGCCGCAATCCGTGACGGTGGATAAACAGACGCAGATTGACAGCGTCATGCCGCTGATTAAAAAGCTGGGATTTCCGCTGTATGTCAAACCGGCCAAGGCAGGTTCGTCCATTGGCATTACCAAGGCGGAGAACACCGCCGAGTTGCTGGCGGGAATGAAGCGGGCGTTTGAACATGACAGCAAAGTGGTCATAGAAGAGAACATTACAGGCTTTGAAGTGGGCTGTGCCGTTCTGGGCAACAGCGAGCTAACGGTTGGGGAAGTCGATGAGATCGAATTGCAGCACGGCTTTTTCGATTTTACCGAAAAGTATACGCTGGCGACCGCCCACATTCACTTGCCGGCACGGATTGAACCGGCAGTCGCGGAAGCGATCAAGCAAACGGCAAAACGGCTCTATCACGTCTTGGGCTGCCGCGGCTTCGCCCGTGTCGATCTGTTTGTCACACCAGGCGGAGAGCTTGTCTTTAATGAAGTGAATACGATCCCAGGCTTTACGGCGAGCAGCAGATATCCGAACATGCTGTATGCAGCAGGGATTTCCTATACGGAGCTGATCGACCGGCTGATCACGCTGGCAATGGAGGGGACAAATCAATGAACAAGGCAATGGCAAGCCATACTGCTACGATTGCATTGAACAGCCAAAATGTGCACTACGGCCATTTGATTCTCGTCAACCGTCTGCACCCGATCCGGTGGCAGACAGACGACAGCATCCTGCTTGACCGGATGCGGCTGATCGACGGAGCACACAACAATGTCATGCTGGAAAACACGTGCGCGAAAATGCTCGGCAAGCTGTTGAAAGCCTGCGGCGCCGAACAAGACATCGTTCCCGTCAGCGGCTTTCGCAGCAAGGCCGAACAGGAGAAAATCTACGCCGATTCGCTGCAAGAAAACGGTGCGGAGTTCACCAGGCAATTCGTCGCCTATCCGAATACAAGCGAGCATCAGACCGGGCTCGCCATCGATGTGGCAGAAAAGCAGGCGGAAATCGATTTTATTTGCCCGTCATTCCCCGACCATGGCGTCTGCCAAACGTTCAAGCAGCGGGCCAGTCAGTACGGGTTCATCAAGCGCTATGCCAAAGAGAAGCAGCAGCTCACAGGCATTTCCGATGAACCGTGGCATTTCCGCTATGTCGGCTATCCGCATGCTGCGCTGATGGAAAAAATGGGACTGTGCCTGGAAGAATACATCGAGTATTTGAAACAGTACGAATGGAGTGGAGCGCATTTATACGCGGACGGTCAGTCGATTGAGATCTATTACGTGAAAGCAGACGAGCGGGTCACACATATTCCCGTTGTTTCCGGCGCGACCTACGACATCTCCGGCAACAATGTGGACGGCTTCATCGTGACGGTGTTTCATCAGGAGCGCCGCGATGGGTAGCAGGGAACAGCAGTATGGCGGCCTGGACGGCTTTCGGATCGTCGCCGCCATCCTGGTCATCGCGATTCATACTTCACCCTTGCTGTCCTATTCCGAGCTGGCAGACTTTACCTTTACGCGGATTCTGGCTCGGGTCGCAGTTCCGTTTTTCTTTATGTGCACCGGTTTTTTCATGCTGCCCAGGATTGGGCCGGACACCCGGAAGAATCGCGAAGTGCTGTGGCCCTTTTTATGGAAAGTGGGAACGCTTTACTTGTTTTCCATCGCTTTGTACATTCCCGTAAACGTCTACGCCGGATATTTCGCGAACGGCTTTTCCGTGCTTTCATTCCTAAAAGACCTCGTGTTTAACGGGACGCTGTACCATCTGTGGTATTTTCCCGGGATTATGCTCGGGGGATGGATCAGCTGCCAGTTGTATGCACGACTTTCCGCAAAGAAAGCGTTTGTCGTCGCCGGGATGCTGTACGCGATCGGGCTGTTCGGCGACAGCTATTACGGAATTGCGCAGATGAGCCCGGTGGTCGACTCTATTTACCAGTCGATGTTTCACTTGTTCGATTACACGCGAAACGGGATCTTTTTTGCCCCTGTGTTCATTGTCATGGGCGGGGTGATTGCCGCGTCCAGGGGCAGCGAAAAGCTCGTCAGACGTGGAGATAACGAGAGCATCAGACACGGTGGGAACGTTAGCCACGGCGATAACGAGAGCATCAGCAACAATGGGAGAGTCAGACGCGCGAAAAATAACGTCAGGCGCGACAGGCATCGCATTCTGGCGTTCGCGAGCGGTTTTGTCATGTGTCTCTGTCTGCTCGCGGCGGAAGCGCTGCTGCTGCATGCCAGTCACTTGCAGCGACATGACAGCATGTATTTGTTTTTGCTGCCGTGCATGTATTTTCTGTTTCAGCTTTTGCTCTGTGTTCGCGGCAGAAGCATGCCGGCTGTGAGGAAGCTGTGTCTGTACGTCTACATCATCCATCCGCTGTGTATCGTGCTCATCCGCGCGGCGGGAAAGGTCACCGGACTATCCAGCATGATCGTAGAAAACAGCCTGATTCACTTTGTACTGGTCACGGCGCTGGCTTTTGCGGTTTCGGCGATGTGGCTGGCGCTTGCCAAGCGGAACAGAGACAAGCCCAAGCCAACGGGACGGGCATGGGCGGAAATCCATTTGCCCAACCTGCTGCATAACCTCCGGGAATGCCAGCGTGTGCTGCCCGTTCGCAGTGAAGTGATGGCAGTGGTCAAGGCGCAGGCGTATGGCCACGGCGGATGGCAAATCGCACAGGCCCTGAGCCAAGCGGGGATCAAGCGCTTTGCCGTGGCGACCATGGAGGAAGGCATTGAACTGAGGAAAAAGGGCGTCAAGGGAGAAATCCTGATTTTGGGCTATACGCATGAAAGCAATGTCCGCCAGCTCGCCCGGTACAAGCTTACACAAACAGTCGTCGATGCCGAATATGCGGAAACGTTGAATGCCTGCAGGGTACGCGTCCAGGTTCAGATCAAGATCGATACAGGGATGGGCAGGCTGGGAGAGTCGTATGCAAACATCGACAGGATTGTGTCCATGTATCGCTGCCCTTACTTGCAGGTGGGGGGAACGTTTACTCACCTGTGCGTGGCGGATCGGCTGGAAAAGACGGATGTCGCTTATACCGAAAGCCAAATCGCGCATTTTCATGAAGTGATCGAATACCTGCGGGCCCAAGGAATCGATCCCGGGAAGCTGCATGTGCAAAGCAGCTACGGCATGCTGAATTACAGCGGCCTGCATTACGATTATGCGCGGATCGGGATTGCCCTGTACGGAATGCTGAGCAGTGCAGATGATACGGTCATGACCGGCGTCGAGCTGCGTCCGGTGCTTTCGCTGAAGGCGAGAGTCGCACACGTCAAGCAGGCGGACAAAGGCAGTACCGTCGGCTACGGACGCAGCTATACGGTGGAACGGGACAGTAAAATCGCCATAATCTCAATCGGCTATGCAGATGGCATTCCCCGCATGCTGTCGCAGGCAGGCGCGAGCTGTCTGATCAGGGGGAGTAGGGCGCCTTTGATCGGCTCTGTTTGCATGGATCAGCTCATGGTCGATGTCACGCATATTGCAGACGTCGGACAAGGGGACGTTGCGACGCTGATCGGCAGCGATCAGGATGAGTGCATCACGGCCACTACGCTGGCGAAGCAATGCGGGACGATTACCAATGAGCTGGTAAGCCGGATAGGCGAGCGCGTAAAGCGAGTGTACATTCGCGAATAATGACGGATGAGCGTTGTAGGCTTTGACGCGACAGGGAACAGCGTCATACCAGCTTCTTTGCAAAAAGCAAAGATTTGGTATCGCCCGCGTCTTCCCAGATCCACAACTTTTCTTCAGACAGGAGCACATACTGCTTGCGATAATAAAACGGGACAGCCTTCCGATTTCGGTTGGACGTTCGCAAATGGATGCCCGGAACATTGCTTCTGCGCATATGGTCCTCAAATGTGTCGAGCAGTTTTGAGCCGACGCCGCAGTGCTGGTATTCAGGCAGCACATTGATATGCAGATGAGCCGGGTAATCCTCATATAGGCGCAGCTGTTGCGGCGACCTCTCTACGCCGGCATTTTTGCGCAAAAAGAATACCGCCCGAGCGGATTCAGGATGCTTCCAGCTCGTATACAGCAGCAATCGCAAGGCAATCCGCCAAACCATTTTGAGGGCAAATTGAATCGCCTGTCTTTTCGAATCAGCTGTTCCCACAATGTATCCGACGACCTTGGCTTCGCCGGTTTTCTCTTCTGCGACGAAGCAGTGGTTGGATTCGTACAGCAAGTAATAGAGGCAAAACAAGTATCCGAACAACTGTCTGTCATTAAACGAATGCCTTCCGGTTAAATCCTCACCCATATAGCCTGTCCGGTAGCATATGTCTAAAACGCTTTCCTCGTCTGTCTGTCGATAGGGCCGGATAACGATCTGACTCATTGGAGATGACCACCTTGCCATTCAAGCATTATTCACGATGCTTATGTCGCTTCTGCAAAAGCCGCTGCTATTTCACCCGGACCAATCGCCAGGCTGTTTTGTCGATCTGTCCCTGATTGATCATTGTATCGGCAGAGATCAGCAGATCCGTCGTATCGGTTGTTACGATGTCAGGCAAGAAAATCCACAGACGGTTGCCTTTCACTTGAAAAGTGGAATCAAGCGGCTGATCCAGACTATTGCTGGCATACTTGCGGCCGGTTAATGCCGCATCCTGGAACGTCATATCGATTCGGTATACATTTTGGGGATGAAAGAACCTGATGCGAAGATTGTAGGCAGTCTGTTTGCTGATTGGTCCCCTGGTGTCCAGTCTTATGAACAGATGGCGGCCGGAAAGGAGTCCGCCAATAGCGGATATATCGGCATCCTGATTCAGTTCTCTGTGGATCGTGTCTCCCACGGGGTCATGAATGAATGTAGCAGAAAATTGGTTCAACGCGTCCACATCGGGAAACTCCTCGATCGCTGGCAAACCGGGGGTATCGTAGGTTCCAACCAGTTCATTTGTGCGAATAAACGCGTCCAGAAATGGATCCATCACTTTCACCTGGGTGGCGTAGGCTGAGAGCGCTTCGCTTTTTTTCTGCTCCTCCGCTTTGCTCAAAGGAAGGCTCAGCCAATTTGTATCCAGGCCTGTCAAGGCATGCGGTGGATAGAGGGAATGATTCGGTTCATAGATCCACGGTGCGGGGAAATCCCCCCGATGAACCAGATACGTCCATTCCTTTGCCTGATAGCGTTGCTGTGTCAAAACGTATTGGATAAAGGCATTTGTGGCCCAGTGATCAGGATGCTGATCGTTGGGGTCAGGGTAAACGATATCAGTTGGCCGATAATCATGGAGAATGCTCGTCAAATTCTTGACGACGTTTTCCCCGCAGTATGGAGCCTCCTGTTCAAAACTGAAATCGTAGGGGGAGCGCTTCGCTCCGTTTCGGGCGAGATACAGGTTGGCAGCATCCCAGTTGGATTCCCATAATGCATTCATTCCACCGTCCGGATAGCCCAAAAACGTCACGTCTTCTTTGCGAACCCCCAAACGTTTCATCGCTTCCAGAGATTCCAGCCGCCGCTTTTCGCCCATCCTTCGATAGTCGGCCGCAAGAGGCGACAGGATGTGCTCGTTTGCTTCCACTGCGCCTTTAAAGCCATCGCCATTTGTCATAATCAGAACCTTTACCCGTTTGCCAACTGCGAGCGCTTTTTGGATAAGACCCGCCCCGCCCAAGGTCTCGTCATCAGGATGTGGCGCTATCAGCAGTGTCCGTTCGCCCATTTGGATTGGCTGAACGGCCACATTCCCGCCGGGCAGCAGGAGGTCCGCCAGATACGGCTTGTATAACAAGAGAAAGAGAACAAGGGCAAGAATAAGTCCAAACGTCATCCTTCTAGTAAGACGCACGCGCAACAAAGCGACAGTTCCTCCTTGTGTATGAGAAGTGACTTCGTCTTATCATGCCTCATTGGTAAGCTTTGCAACCACCCAATGTATGAGGGAGTGGTGTAGCACACATGATAGAAAATGATAAAATAAAGTCTGTATAAAGTCAGGAGAAGAAGGGAGGACGGTAATGAATAGTTAACCGTCGACACCAATTCGGCAAGATGATGACGGTTTATCAAAATATTGCCATGAAATTGATGAACCAGTTATTCTTACGCAAAACGGCGAGGCTGATCTGGTAGTAATGAGTCATAAGACATTTCGCCGTATGGAAGCTCGAGTAAAACTACAGTCCAAATTGTTGGTTGCAGAGAAGCAAGTTGCTGAAGGTGCAAAGTTAATTGAGCACGATCAGGTTATTGCCAATATCCGGAGGAAGATTCATGCCTCCAAAGCGTAGTGTCAAATACACACCTGTTGCAGTAGATGATATGGATGAAATTTTCTCTTATATATCGCGGGATAATATTCCAGCTGCAGAAGACATGTTACAGAAGCTGGACAAACATATCGGCAGGCTGGCCGAATTTCCAAATATGGGTTCCGTATTATTTTCGGAAGTTCAGGTTCGCCGAAGGAAACCTCAGATTAGAATCACTCCTTACGGCATCAAATGAAAACAGAAGACGGATCAAGCGAGACGCTCACTTCCGATGTTCAATCGGTGATAGGCGTCTTTTTTCATTGGCATAACAGTTCCATTTTGAGCAAGCTCGCCATGATTTTTTGGTGCAGTTTGTTGATCGCTTTACCGATTGGGAAAATACCTGCGACATGCTGAGCCTTACACGATCATAAACAATGATTAGACAAAGCATACACCTGGCGAGTTATTTCAACATACCAGGCCGATTTTAATTATTCGCCCGTTAACGTTAAGTAGGCTACAATGTTCGCAATAATTAGATATTATAATGCGATCAATGGAAACGAAACCACGAAATCAGGAGGGATCACGATGGGAATCCGCACAGGTGCCCAGTACATCCAGGGATTGCAATCCCGACAGCCGGAGATTTGGCTGCAAGGGCGAAGAGTGACGAATGTGTGCGAGGAAGCTGTATTTCAGCAACCGATCCGGGAAATCGCCAGACTCTATGACATGCAGCATGAAGAGGCGTATCGGGAAAAGATTACGCATATTTGTGAAGAGACAGGCGAAAGAGTAAACAATGCCTTTCTGGAGGTCAAGACACCGGCCGATTTGCAGGCTAGACGGGCGTTGTACGAGGCGTATGCCAGAGCTACATTCGGCTTGATGGGGAGAACGCCTGACTTTCTCAATGTCGTGTTGACGTCCTTGAACAGCAATGCTTCCTTTCTGGAAAAATACAATCCGCAATGGGCGGAAAACGCGCGCAATTATTACAAGCTCGTCCGCGATCAGGACCTGTTTTTAACCCATGCGATCATCAATCCGCAAAACGACCGCAGCAAATCGTCACATGAACAGCAAGACATCTTTACGCATTTAGGGGCAGTAAAGGAAACGGAAGACGGGCTGATCGTCAGGGGTGCGAAAATGCTGGCGACGCTTGCCCCGATCACGGATGAAGTGATCATTTACTCGTTCCCCGGCTTCAAACCGGGCGACGAACGTTACGCGCTGGCCTTTGCCCTGCCGATTGACACGCCGGGATTGCGCATCATTTGCCGGGAGCCGATGCAGGATGGGCTGCGTTCCGTTTACGATCATCCGCTGGCGTCACGGTTTGAGGAGATGGATGCGGTACTCTTCTTTGACGACGTGCTGGTGCCGTGGAATCGCCTGTTCCTGTACAACAACGTGGAAGCGGCGAATCTCTTGTATCCGAAGACAGGCATCGGTCAGCAGCCGGCGCATCAGACTGGTGTCAGAGGGCTGTTGAAGCTGCAATTTGCTACAGAGGTAGCAATGCGAATCGCTGACTCGATTGGCGTCGACGTTTATCTGAATGTTCAAAATGATTTGGGCGAGCTGGCTCAATCGCTGGAATCGATTCGGGCGCTCTTGAAGACGGCCGAACTGGAGCACGACGTCACGCCATCCGGTGAGCTGATGCCGGGCTATATCCCGCTCGAGACGATTCGCGGTCTGCTGCCGAAGATGTATCCGCGGGTGATCGAGGTCATGCAGATTATCGGTGCAGGCGGCTTGCTGATGTCGCCGACGGACAGCGATATGGCACATCCCGAACTGGCGGCGGACATGGAGAAGTACTTTGCCGGGCGCGAGGGCATCTCCGGTACGGAACGGGTCCGGTTGTTCAAGCTGGCGTGGGACTTGTGTGGCGAAGCCTTCGGTCAGCGCCTGCTGCAATACGAACGGTATTACACGGGCGATCCGATCCGCAAACGGGCGATTTTTTACAACAATTACAAACGGGCCCATGCCTGTTCCATGGTCGACGAGGCGCTCGGCGTGTACGAGTCCAAAAAGTCGACAAAGGCGGGATCGGAGACCGTACCGCAGTAGGAACAGTCCATACGTCAAGGAGGGTGAGCCCATGAAAATACTGGGTATTTCCGGCTCCGTCGTCGGCGCCAAAACAAGCATCGTCGTGCAAAGCGTGCTCGATGAAATCGGCAGGATCGCACCAGAGATTGAAAGAGAGCTGCTCGACCTGCGCCAGTACCAAATGTCTCTGTGTGACGGACGCGATCCGTCGCTGTACCCGGACGATACGAAAAAAGTGGTCGACATCGTCTCCCAGGCAGATTTCTATCTGATCGGAACGCCGGTGTTTCAAGGCTCGATCACGGGAGCGCTGAAAAACCTGTTCGACCACATCCATCCGCAGACGCTGCGTCATAAAGTGATGGGCTTCGTCACCAACGGAGGGACCTATCAGCATTACCTGGTGATTGAAAATCAGTTGAAGCCGATCGCGGGATTCTTCCGCGCCTATGTAGCTCCCGGCTCCGTGTATGTGCACAGCGACCATTTTAATCAGCACAACGAGCTTGTGGATGAAGAAATTTTGGGCCGAATCGCGGAGCTCGCGGCACAACTGGTTCATATGCAAAAGGCGTTGAAGGCTTGCTAAACAATTCATGAGGAGTGATTGGAATGGGTACATTGGCACCAATTAATCTGTGGAAATTTATCGAAGAGCATAAAGACCAGCTCAAGCCTCCGGTGAATAACAAGGTGATCTGGAAAGACGCCGAGCTGATGATGATGGTTTTGGGCGGGCCGAACAAGCGGCGCGACTTTCACGTGGACCCGTCCGAAGAAATTTTTTATCAGCTGAAAGGCGATTGCTACGTAGAAATCATCAATCAGGAAGGCAAGCGCGAGGTGATCACGGTGCGGGAGGGAGAGATGTTCCTGCTTCCTGCCAACGTACCGCACTCGCCGCACAGGGTTGCCGATACGATCGGCCTCGTGATCGAACGCAACCGGGCCGTGGGCGAGCTGGAGGATTTCGCCTGGTTCTGCGACAATTGCGATCAGGAGATGCACCGCGTTCGGATTCAGCTGACCAATATTGAAGTACAGGTGAAAGAAGCGATCCAGGGATTTAACGGCAGCCTGGAGCTGCGCACGTGCAAAAGCTGCGGACACGTCATGCCCGAGGAAGCGAGCGAATGGGTATGCGAGTAGACTTTCATACCCATATCATCCCGGCTGACCTGCCCGACTTTGCCGAGAAGTATCAAGGCGACCGCTGGCCTGTGCTGCAGCATACGTGCACGTGCGGCGCGAACATCATGGTCGGAGGAAAAGTGTTTCGCGAAGTGACCGATCAAGTCTGGAGCCCTGAGAAGCGGATACACGATATGGACATGGAAAAGGTCGACATCCAGGTGCTGTCGCCGATTCCTGTGACGTTTTCCTATTGGGCGCCTGCGGAAGAGGCCAAAGTGATGGCACGCTTGCAGAATGATTTTATCGCGGAGACCGTCCGCCAGTATCCGACGCGGTTTATCGGACTCGGCACGGTGCCGCTGCAAAATATCGATACGGCGATTCGGGAAATGGATCGCTGCATGCACCAGCTCAGTATGAAGGGGATTGAAATCGGCTCCAATGTCAACGGCAAGAACCTTGACGACCCATCCCTGACAGAGTTTTTTGCCATGTGCGAGCAGTGGAATGTGCCGCTGTTTGTCCACCCGTGGGAGACATTAGGCAAGGAACGGATTACCCGCCACAACCTGATGTACACCGTGGGGATGCCGAGCGAGACGGCACTGGCCGCGGCAAGTCTGGTGCTCGGCGGCGTGATGGACAAATTCCCGCGTCTGCAAGTGTGCTTTGCCCACGGCGGCGGTTCCTTCCCGTACATTTTGCCGCGTCTGGATCAAGGCTGGAAGGTCTGGCCACATCTGCGGCTGCTGGATCAGCCGCCAAGCCACTACGCGAAAAATTTTTACTTCGATTCGCTCGCCTATGATCCGCTAAACATTGAATACATGATCAAACGGTTCGGGCATGAGCGGATTGTCATGGGCTCGGATTATCCGTTCCTGCTGCGGGAGATCCCGCCTGGGGAAGTCATCGACAATACGCTGACGATTACGGAAGAACAAAGACAGTGCATGCTGGGGAAAAACGCGCTGCGCTTTCTAAACTACTCACTCGATTAAGGCATCGCGATGAAATAACTTCCGCTAATTTGCTGACAAAAATCAAAAAACCGCTGATATTTTGCCAGCAAAAGCGGGAACTCATTTCATCGCGAGCCCTAACACGGACAAGGAGAAGAAACGATGAGCAGATACGAGGTTGCGCCTGAACAACGAATCGAGCAGCTTGGCCTGACCCTGCCCGAGCCGCGCAAGGCAGCGGGCAATTACATCGGCTGCGTACGAACCGGAAACCTGATCTTTACGGCCGGTCAGGGCACAGATGAATACCGCGGCAAGCTGGGGGATGACGTGACGATTGACGTCGGCTATCTGGCCGCACGACAATGCATGTTGAATTTGTTGGCAGTTGTCAAGCAAGAGCTGGGCAGCTTGAGCAAAGTGACGCGGATTGTCAAAATCCTCGGCTTTGTCAACAGTGATCCTGCATTTACGGACCAGCCCAAAGTGCTGAACGGAGCGTCCGATCTGCTGGTCGAGATCTTCGGCGAGCGGGGCAAGCACGGGCGTTCCGCAGTCGGCATGGCCCAGCTGCCACACAACAACGCCGTCGAAATTGAGATGATTCTCGAAGTCGAAGATCAGGAGGACTCGCATGAGTGAGACGATTCAGCCATCAGTCGAGAACAAACGTGTACGCGATGCCAAGCTGTTCATCAACGGTCAGTACGTCGATGCGACTTCCGGCGAGACCTTTGACACGATCAATCCGGCGACTAACGAAAAGCTGGCTGCCGTAGCAAGTGCGAGCGAGGCAGATACCCACAGAGCGATCGAGGTAGCCCAGAAAACGTTTGAAAGCGGCGTCTGGAGCAAGCTGCCGGTCGCGGACAGAGCGAATATTCTCTGCAAAATGGCCGACCTCGTCATGGAGCGGGTGGATGAGCTGGCACATCTGGAGACGCTCGATGTCGGCAAGCCGATCAGGGAGAGCCGCGGCTTCGACATCCCGCGTTCGGCCTGGAATCTGCGCTTCTTTGCCGAGATGGCGAAATACATGACCCATGAGCATTACGATATGGGCAACTACATGTCGTATGCCAAATACGCTCCTGCCGGTGTGACCAGCCTGATCATTCCGTGGAATCTGCCGTTCATGCAGATGACCTGGAAAGCGTCGGCGGCGCTTGCCGCCGGCAACACTGTCGTCGTCAAGCCCGCTTCCTACACACCGCTCAGTGCGGTCATGCTCGGCGAAATCGCCAATGAGGCGGGGCTGCCGCCAGGTGTGCTGAACATCATCACTGGTCCGGGGGGAACAGTCGGCACGGCGATGACGACCCACCCCCATGTCCGGCGCATCTCCTTCGTCGGGGAATCGGCGACCGGCAAGACAGTGATGCGCAATGCGGCCTCGCAGCTCATCCCGGTCTCGCTGGAGCTGGGGGGGAAGTCGGCGAACATCGTCTTTGCCGATGCCGATCTGGATGAAGCGGTGGCAGGCTCGATTGAAGCGATTTTCCGCAACCAGGGGGAAATCTGTCTGGCTGGGTCGCGACTGCTCGTGCAGGAGGAGGTTTACGATCTGTTCCTCGACAAGTTCGTCAAGGCCGTGCAGATGATCAAGGTGGGGAATCCGCTCGACCAAGCGACAGATATGGGCGCGCTCGTCTCGCGCAGCCACCTGGAGACGGTGGATAACTACGTGCAGATCGGCCTTGCCGAAGGAGCCAAGCTCGCCAGTGGCGGCAAGCGGATCACCGCGCTTGGCGACGGCAATTTCTACGAGCCGACCGTCTTTTACGATGTCGACAACAAGATGCGGATTGCCCAGGAAGAGATCTTTGGTCCGGTCATTGCGATCATTCCGTTTAAGACGGAAGAAGATGCCATTCGCATCGCCAATGACTCGATCTACGGTCTGGCGGGCGTCGTCTGGACGAACGATTTGCGCCGTGCCCACCGCGTAGCCGAGCAGGTCGTGTCGGGACTGTTGTGGATCAACTGCTGGTATGTGCGCGATTTGCGGACGCCGTTTGGCGGAGCGAAAGCGAGCGGCATCGGGCGGGAAGGCGGCAGGCACAGCTTTGAATTTTATACGGAAGCAAAGACGGTGACGATGAAGCGGTAAAGTGTCGGTTGAACGGCGATCTCATTACGAATCGGTGATGCTGACTAAAGTAGGCGCCGCTCATGATGGGCAATGTCGTCTTAGCAATCGCCGGTTAGGTGTAAGGAAGTATCGGTAGCGAAAAAGAGGGCCTCTCCTGGCAGAATCAAAGTCCTGATTCAAGGCGAGGCCCCTTTGTTTTCGCATTCCTGTTCAAAGCCCATTTGTCCGGTTCAAAAATCGCAGGGCGGGTCGGTATGCTCTCACAGCGCATGTTCATCAATCCTGATCTGAATCGCCTGCGGTTCCTGCAAAAGCTCGGATATGAGTGGAGTCACGGCTTCAAAAATTACACCAGACATGTCTGAGGTCGTGAACATTTGCAGTTGTTTTCGCTTGTGCAGCTGCTCCATTCCGCGGATGAAGCCTGAACGGCCTTCTTCAGTCAATTTTTGCGCCGTAAGAACGTAAAAAAACAACAGCTTGAACAGTATCCATCCGAGCCCCCCTGACTTCAACCGATTTAAAATCGACACCATCCACGATCGCACCGCGCAAATCGGCCCCCTGCAGCTTTGCTTTGGCTAAATGAGCTCTGGTCAGGTCACAGTCTCTCAGATCGGACTTCTCCAGATTGGCCTCATACAGATCAGCCTCCAAAAAGCGGGTGTTGCGTAAATCTTGTTTATCCAGCTTCACATGCCGAAGGTTTGTATAAGACCAGTCGCCCTTGTTTAGCGTGATGCCGTCCATTTTCGCTTTTGTAAAGTCTGAGCCCATCATTTTGCAATCGATGAATTGGGCGACAAAGAGGTTCGCTTCCGCAAAATTGCAGTTTTCAAAAGCAGAGCCCGTATGTATGGAAGCATTCATTTTCGCTCCGTGAAAATTGCACTGTACGAACCGGCAGTTCTCTGTACTGATTTCCTCCATGGAAGAATGGGAAAACGTGCATCGCTCAAACGTGCACCGGATAAATTCGGCTTCCCTTAAATCCCGTTGGCGAAAATGCATCGCTTCAAAATGTTGATCGATATGGTGAGCCATCGTCCTGTCCCCCCCGGAAAATGAATAATTAAATCGTAACAGATCGTGAACGAAGAAGCATGGTTACGATTGTCTCGCCGTTAAAAATGTTAGGTAGTTGAATCGCATGTTTCAAGGCAGGTTTTACAGTCCCACCACGAACCTTCTCCCGCTTTGCTGAATCCGTAAACGATTCCCCCGAACCCGATGGAGGAAAGCAGAATCGATACCAAATCGATTTTCGGTTTCGTCAGCACGGTTACATTTTTCAAGAAGCAACCCGCAAAAACAATGGAAAAGACAGTCAGCGGTATGACAAGATAAAACAGCCAGCGCCAGGACAACGAATCGACGATCAGACCCGATAGCGTCGGTCCGATTGCCGGAGCGAACATGATGACAAGCCCGATCAAGCCCATCGCCCCGCCACGCTTTTCCGGAGGATATATCACAAGTATCGTCGTCATCAAAACGGGTAACATAAGACCTGTGCCCAGCGCCTGCACGATTCGCCCGATAAAAAGTATCCCGAACCAAGGAGCTGCCGCACAAACAACAGTCCCTGTCAGAAAGATAATCATAGCGGACAAAAACAGTTGTCTCGTAGTAAACCATTGCTGAAGAAGTGCCGTTACCGGAACGAGGATACCGATCACAAGCATATAGCCGGTAGACAACCATTGGATGGTTAATGCCGCTACGCTGAATTCTTTCATCAGCTCCGGGTATGCAATATTCAACAACGTCTCGTTCAGGATCGAGACAAATGCGCCGATAATCAATGCAGCAACAATCGGTCCTCGCCTAATCCCGCTTACGTCTGCGGAAGAAGCTCCACTCTCTGCCATCTCCGTGTTCATGTTTTCCTCCTCTACCTCATGTCTTGATACGTTTCAATAAACGCACCTTGTTTTGCACTGCTCGTCCATACGCCTCTCATCTACTCTTCTTGACGCTCCTCCTTGTCCTCTTTGCTTGTTTTACCGTATATCCGTTAATTATATTGATAGAGAAAGCAATGTATATCGGATTAGCTCAGGACAGGAAAAAGTTATTGGAGCAAGGTAAGATGGATGTGCAGACGGTTATGCGATGAACCATTGAGGTTTCGGAAAGTGAAAGCGAAGGATGGCTTCCATTTCCACGAACAGCGGACGTGCAGACTTATAAGTGCAGCTTCCGCACAAGCAAATTTTCAGTCACGGCAGGAGTCATCAGATTTCACTTAGTTTGGGAGCATGCGCGATGCATTTTGGATTCGCCAATGCCTGCCGTATTTTCCGCATCATCATCCATGCTGTTTGATAGCTGATTTCCAACTCGTTTGCGATAAATGCTGTGGATACGCTCCCGTCTTGAACGGCTAGATAGATCGCTGCAAACCAAAGTGTTATGTCCGTACGCGTCTTCTCAAATATAGTTCCTGCGGTAAGCGTCGTCTGGTATCCGCAATGCTTGCATTCATAAAACGGGTAACTGCGTGTCGTGATGGCATAACAAGTGTCATGCCCGCATTTGAAGCAGCGAAAACCTTCCGGCCATTTCATCTTGAAAAGGTATTCATAGCAAGACTTTTCTGTAAGGAAGTGCTTTTGATATTGTCCGAGGGTAATAACTGGTTGAGAAGCCATAGCGCTCATCTCCCAAGCAAATGTTTGAATTTTATTTTATCAAACATACGTTCGATTATCTAGCTGTTTTCTATATTAAGAATTCAAGATATTGATGATGCCAATACCCGGAAATAGACAAGAACTGGGAAAAATAGTTTGACACATAGGATAGGGTACTATTTCTGCAGAGGAAATGATCGTATGACGGATAGGGCAAGGTGGAGGTTAACATACCAGCAGGTGTACCCGTTTCTTCTGAGCGAAGAGGAACGGGTACTTTTTCTTTTTCATTTGCTCTGTGCGGACCAACGTGAACGCCCGCCAACAACAAGGAGATTATTATATTCTGGATAGACTGAAGGACTATCTGGGGTCTGAATTGCCGGAGCGCCCATTCACCACAACCCAATTGCCGTTCACAGACGCCTCAATGCGGACTCGCTCCCGGATATAGTCGGCCAGCAACTCTACCATATCAGTATTGATCTCCCTCACGGCAGGCTTTCCCTGGAACATTGTATAGTTGCCCCCACCACCCGCACGGTAATTGTTCATCACCACGTCGAACGTTTCATCTTCTGAGAGAGGCTGACCCTGCCGTTCCAGCTTGATCACCCGTTGACCGATCGGCTGCGAGATGTCCAATACGTAGTCGATGCCCTCCCACATATCGTAGTTGTAATGCTGCGGCTTTGGTGTACGGAAAGATTGGCTGACAATAATGTCGCCTTGCGCGTTCCGTTCAAAGTATTCTGCGGATTTCTCCAGGGCGTCCCGGATATCGCGCCCCGAGATGCGGATGACTTTTAGCGTATTCGGGTACACGTAATTCGCCACAATCTCCCGCATCGTAATTCGCTCGCCAAAGCCGGGAGCCATGTTGTCGAACAAAGCCGTATTGGAAATGCTCGCCCCGGAGACGTCCATTTGTACGCGATTGATTAATTCGATCAACGGATGCTCGCGCAGCCGGACGTCCGCATGTGAAGAAATTATCATGTCACCTTCCACGACACCGATCGGCTGATCGAGCCACGCTTGCGCCAACGCCTCAACATCGCTGACAATCCGTTCAATCCCTTCATCCGCCCTGTAGTCCGCCGCAGCGATCAACTCTGATCGACTGTTCGTTACGGTCCAGCCATTCACGTCTTTTTCTACGAGCAGCGTTACTTTGCCTAAGAACCTGCCCTCATTCGCAGGTTGCACCACGCAGACGCCGTTTACTTTACATTCCGCGATTGCACGATGCTGGTGACCTGTCAGCAGCACGTCGATCCCGTCCACTTGCTCGCAGATCGCGTACCCGGCGTTCTCGCCAGTAAAAGGCTCCGTTGGCAATCCCGTCTCAAGATCCCGTTCGAATCCACCGTGATAGGACACGACGACGATGTCGATGCGCTCTTCGTCCTTCATGATCGGAATCCACTTTCGCGCCGTTTCCACCGGATCGTCGAAGCGTATCCCGGCAATATGCCGGGGCTGCTCCCAATTAGGTATGTAGGCTGTCGTCAACCCAAGCACTCCGATGCGAATTCCATTGCTCAACTCGCGAACGATATACGGTTTACCGAACATTGGTTTTCCGTTCGAGGCATCCACTGTGTTTGCCGATAGCCAAGGGAAGTTGGACTCTTCCATGGCCGTTCGCAAATACGGAAGTCCGTAATTAAATTCGTGGTTACCGAGAACGGCTGCGTCGTAACGGAGCTCGTTCAAGCAAGCGATAACGGGATTCGCCGGCTCGCTGTTGACCTTGGCATGGTAATAAGTCAGAGGAGTACCTTGCAAGCAATCTCCGTTATCAATCAAGAGGGTATGCGAATGGACGCGGCGTATCTCCTTTACGATGCTTGCAATGCGGGCGAGTCCGTGTCCCACTTCGTTTCGGTTTGAGTAGCTTCTAGGCAATAAAAACCCGTGAAGGTCGCTCGTTTCTAAAAGCACCACTTCACACTGTTTGGTTGGCATCAGATCGCTCCCTTTCAGAAACCGGTAGAGAAGATTGGATTATTCTATCACACATAATCGGTATTTTTACAAGAAATTACAATCATTTACATAGACTTTACGCTTTTTTGACGAGTAGTTAATCAAGCGGCTTGTATAATAGAGCAGTACTTGATGAAAGCAGTATGGAGAATACAAAACGGAGGTCTTTTTAAGTGAAGAAAACACTTATGCCGCTCCTTACAGCGGTGCTTTCCATCGGATTGCTGGCAGGGTGCGGCGCAAACAATAATGCCACTGGTTCTGGTGCAGCGAATTCCCCGGCGCAATCGACGCCGACCGAAACGGCAGCGAAAGATACGAGCAAACAAATCGACGTTCTGAAAGTCAGCTTCGTCCCTTCCAAGGATCCGGACCAAATCATCACGACGACGGAACCGTTGAAAGAGTTGCTGAAGAAAGAACTTGCAACACAAGGCTACAAGGTAGGCAGTGTCAATATTGACGTCGGTACGACGTACGAAGCGGTCGGTGAAGCGCTCAGCGCGGGAACGACGGACATCGGTTTGATCCCGGGCGGTACGTATGCGCTGTACGACGACGGCGCGGATGTCATCCTGACCGCGACCAGAAAAGCGCTATCCAACGATTCCGACAGTCCAAAGGATTGGAACGACCACAAGCCGACGAAAGCTTTGGACGACCAGCAAGCGTCATATTACCGCTCGTTGTTTATCGCCGGTCCTTCTGCAAAAGGTCAGGAGCTGGCTGCCAAAGTAAACAGCGGCCAAGCATTGTCATGGGACGATTTGAACAGCGCACGATGGGCTGTCATGTCCACTTCCTCCTCCGCCGGTTATATTTACCCGACGCTCTGGCTGCAGCAAAACTACGGCAAAGGGTTGACGAACCTCGCGCAAGTCACACAGTCGGATTCCTACGGCAGCTCGTTCGCCCGCCTGGCCGCCGGACAAGTCGACGTCGTCGTCGCCTTTGCGGACGCGCGGCGCGACAATGAAGAGAAATGGATGAGCGAATTCGGTGGGAAAGCGTCGATCTGGGATCAGACGAACGTGATTGGGGTCACACAGCCGATCTACAATGATACGATCAGCGTAAGCAAAAAATCCCCGATCATGACGGACGACCTGAAGGCGGCCCTGCAAAAAGCTTTCATCGCGATTGCGGGAACGGAAGAAGGCAAGAAAGTGATCGCGATCTACTCCCATGAAGGGTATAAGGTCGCCAAATCTTCGGATTACGACGGCGAGCGCAAAGCGCAAGAATTGATCCGCAGCATGAAATAAATCCATTGCAAAATTTGCACGAAATCCGAGTGGGGACATCATTATGTCATGATGTTCTCTTTTTTCTCCCTCTTAAAGAGCATGTTCAAAAAGGAGGACAAACATAGCCGTCATCGGTTAAAAGCACCAACGTCGTATTGGCAACGTCGACACTTGAACGTCGTGTTCGGCGCAACGCGGAAATTCGACAGCTATGTTTCCCGGACTTTTTGAACATCCTCTTAAATACGACCAAAGGATTGAGTATCCCAGTGATCCAGTTTATCGATGTGGAAAAAACATACCAGAATGGCACCATCGCACTTAACGACATCAACGTAAAGATAGAACGCGGCGAATTCGTCGCCGTGATTGGGCTTTCGGGAGCTGGCAAATCGACGCTCATTCGGTGCATCAACCGCATGCACGACATTACAGGCGGACAAATCATCGTTGACGGTGTTGATGTATCCAAACTCAAGGGGCGGCATATTCGCAAATTCCGCCGCAGAATCGGGATGATTTTCCAATCGTTCAATTTAGTTACCCGCACGACGGTCATCAATAATGTTCTGGTCTCCTTCGTTCCAGAGCTTCCGATGTGGAGAAAGCTGCTTGGTATCTTCACGAAAGAGCAGAAAATCAAGGCATTAGAGGCGCTTGATAAAGTAGGTATTCTGGACAAGGCGTTCGTACGTGTCGACCAGTTGTCCGGTGGACAGCAACAGCGAGTAGCGTTGGCGCGCACGCTCGCACAAAATCCGGACATCATCTTGGCGGACGAGCCGATCGCCTCCCTTGACCCCGTCACCTCGCGGATCGTCATGGACGACTTTAAGCGGATTAACAGGGATCTGAACATCTCCGTCATTATGAATATTCATCACGTTGAGATCGCCCTTGAATATGCGGACCGCATCATCGGCATTCGCAAAGGGGAAGTGGTATTCGACGGTGAAACCGCCAGGGTGACGCAAGACATTCTTCAAGAGATTTACGGGGGCAAATGGGAAGCAGAAAAAGCGACGATGGAGGAGCAGACGGCCTATGTACGATAAGCTGTTCCCTCCGAAGAAAATGGTGCTCCCCGATGGGAAGGTTGTATTCCAAAAGCGCTCACGTGTGCCGCTCATCGTCATATTATTGGCGGTCTGTACGGTGGCTTCCGCAAGATTCACGGGGTTCGACTTTCAAATCCTTCTTGCAAGGATTCATGAGTTTTTAACGATCATTGGCAAGATGATTCCGCCGGACTGGGGAAGCTTGCCCAACATTTGGCAGCCGCTGCTCGATACGATCAAGATGTCGCTGCTCGGCTCGCTGCTCGGCGCGTTGCTAGCGCTGCCGGTCGCGGTGGCCGCTTCTGCCAATATCGTACAGTCAAAGCTGCTTGTGATCGTCAGTAAAACGGTGCTGAGTCTCCTCCGAACGTTGCCGACGCTCGTCACCGCGCTGATCGCGACCTTTGTGTTCGGTCTCGGACCGATGGCAGGAACGGTGGCGATCATGCTGTTCACGATCGCCTATGTAGGCAAGCTGCTGTACGAGCAGATTGAAAATGTGAATATGGGCGCATTCGAGGCGATGGAATCGCTCGGCATGACGAGGATTCAGGCGTTTCGCTTCGCAATCATTCCGCAGGTGCTTCCGGGGTACATCTCCACATCCCTTTATTGTTTTGAAGGAAATGTGCGATATGCGGCAATTCTCGGATACGTCGGGGCAGGCGGCATCGGTTTGCTCATTAATGAAGGGCTCGGTTGGCGCGATTACCCCGCTGTCGGCATGATCATTTTCGTGCTGATTATAACGGTTTACTTGATCGAGCGGGTCAGCGAGCATTTCCGCAAAAAGCTCATCTAAGGGAGACGTTACCTTATGAACCACACTGAGAAACAACTGTTATCCGCACCGCGCAATCAGCTTTACCTGGCGACCATTATCGTTATCGTCGGCGTTTTGTTCTTGTGGTCGTTGACGTCGGTCAACTTCAGCAATATCGATAAGAGCGGACTTGCGATTGCGAGTAACATTCTGTACGGACTTACCCATCCGGATCCCGCGCTTCTCTTCAGCGTATCGAAACAAAGCGTTCTGTATTTATTGGTCGAGACGGTAGCGATCGCGTTCTTAGGGACGATTGTCGGTGCGATATTGGCCGTGCCGCTCGCTTTTCTGGCTGCATCCAACATTGCTTCCAAGCCGGTATCATGGCTGACGAGACTTCTCCTCATCATCATCCGCACCATTCCGGCGCTTGTATATGGTTTAATGTTTATCCGAGTGACGGGTCCGGGACCGTTCGCCGGCGTGCTGACGGTCGGTTTGACTTCCATCGGGATGCTCGCCAAGCTCTATGTGGACGCCATCGAGGAGCTCGACAAGGGTGTGCTAGAGTCGATGACGTCGATCGGCTGCAGCACTTTTGAGAAAATCCGCTTCGGCATTGTGCCACAGCTCATCTCGATCTTTTTATCGGTTATGATCTATCGCTTCGACATGAACATGCGCGAGGCTTCGATTCTGGGGCTCGTCGGGGCAGGCGGCATCGGGGCTCCGCTCATCTTCGCCATGCGGAGCTACAAATGGGATCAAGTTGGCGCGATTCTCATTGGATTGGTCGTGCTGATTCTGATGATCGAATTGTTTTCCAATAAGCTGCGTACGAAACTAGTCAGAGAGTAATTCGCCAAGCTCGGGAGCGGTCCAGTTTGATCCCGGGCTTTTTTCTTTTGTGCAGAAAGCAGCGAAAACTTACCGTTTCTTGAGGTGCGGTTCAGCTTAACGATTGCCTCTGGTCCTTGCGATGGATGCGGACACGATCATTTTTGCTGAACCGGCTGCCGGTCAGGACATGCAAGGGATGCGGCTGCTGGCGGACATGCTGGCAGAACCGAAGCAGGAAAGAAAGACGCTGATTACGATCAACATGGGGCAAAAGCTCTCCGTTGAGCTGCTGTGTCTGGCGGATACATTGATCCCGAATGAAACAGAGCCGGAGCTGTTGACCGGACTTCCTGCGAATACGCTGGAACAAGTCGAGCAGGCAGCAAAGCAGCTCATAGCAATCGGTGTACAGCGAGTCCTTTGCGGTTTTGAACGTGCGGAACGAAGAAAATTTCTTATTGACAATCTCCATTATCGTTTGTTTATAATATTTTCATAACAAATCAAAATTTACGAACAACATTCGATAATGTCGAACGAAAGGGGGCAACATGACAGAAAAATTGATTCAATCGGTTGAACGGGCAATTGACATCTTGGAATTGTTCACGACTTCCACCGTACAGTTAAGTGTGAAAGAAATCAGCGACAAGCTGGGCTTGTCCAAAAGCACCGCACATGGCTTGATCAAAACGCTTGAAGTGAGAGGGCTGCTTGAGCAGGACCCGGAGAATTTAAAGTACAAGCTGGGCTTAAAGCTGTTCATGTTTGGCAATCTCGTCTCCGAACAGATGGACATCCGAAAAGTCGCCTATCCGTTCATCCAGACCCTTGTAAACGATGTCAAAGAAACCGTACACCTGGTCGTCATGGATGGAAAAGAAGCGGTCTATGTGGAAAAAGTCGATGGACCCGGGGCGTTGCGGATGTATTCGCAAGTTGGCAAACGTGCGCCGATTCACTGTACAGGTGTCGGGAAAGCGATCTTTGCCTTTTTGGAGGATCACGTTATTGATGAGATTCTTGAGACGACGGAGCTCGTCAGTTTCACGCCGTTTACCAATACGCAGCCCGAGGAAATCAAGAAAAACCTGCAATTCATCCGCGAGCATGGCTATGCGTTGGACGATGAAGAGATCGAAGTGGGCTTGCTGTGTGTCGCAGCGCCGATTTTTAATCATCTGGGAAAAGCGGTCGCATCGATCAGTTGTGCCGGACCCAAAAACCGGATCAGCAACGATCGGCTTGATGAAATTATCGAAAAGGTAAAAGCTGCTGGACGGGAAATCTCCGGCAAGCTGGGGTACCACGGCATTCGTTAAATTTTTTACTGTAAATGAAAGCGCTTTTATTATCTGCCACTGCTTTTCCGTTGGCAGCCGATTAAAAAACGATAAAGCGTAAACGGTTTTTACAGGAGAGGAGAATGGAGCGATGCCTCAAATAACGGGCGACAGAATCAAAGCTTTGGCAGATTTGCTGCAGCAGGCGGAAGCGACGCGCACGGGCGCAGCGCCGCTAACTGCGTCGGAGCCATCCTTAAGCGTGGAGGACGCGTACCAGATTCAACTGCACAATATCGGCCGGAAGACAGCGGCCGGACAAGTGATCACCGGCAAAAAAATCGGCCTGACCTCGCTGGCCATGCAAAAGCTGCTCGGCGTGGACCAACCGGATTACGGCCACCTGCTGGACAGCATGGTTGTGGAAAACGGCGGCGACGTGTCGATGACAAGGGTCATGCAGCCGCGCGTAGAAGCCGAAATCGCCTTTGTGCTCAAGCGCGATCTGGTCGGTCCCAACGTGACCGCACTCGATGTCCTGCTGGCCACCGACTACATTACGCCTTCGTTTGAAATCGTTGACAGCCGGATTCAGGATTGGAAAATTACGCTGGCCGACACTGTAGCGGACAACGCTTCGTCCGGCCTGTATTTGCTCGGCGAACAGCGCTTTGCAGTCGACGCGGTTGATCTGGAAACGCTGGGAATGGCGTTTTACAAAAACGGCCAGCTCGTCAATACCGGCGTAGGCGCAGCAGCGTTGGGACATCCCGCTCACTGCGTCGCCTGGCTGGCGAACAAGCTGTTTGCCTTCGGCGTGACGCTGAAAGCGGGCGAAGTGATTTTGTCCGGAGCGCTGTCCGCAGCGGCCAATGCCGCACCTGGCGATCATTTTTCGGCACGCTTTGCCCATCTCGGCGAGGTCAGTGTGCGATTTGTCGAATAGCGGAAAAAGGAGTGGAGAAAACGGTGAAAAAAATCAAAGCAGCCATACTGGGGTCAGGAAATATCGGAACCGACTTGATGAAAAAGTTGGGCCGTTCAGACATTCTCGAATTAACCGCGATGATCGGGATCGACCCGGCATCCGACGGCCTTCGACGGGCCAAAGAGCGGGGCTATGTGACGATTTCGGATGGTATTGAAGGTTTTCTCAAGCAGCCAGAGCTGGCCGATATCGTCTTTGACGCAACGTCGGCCAAAGCGCATTTTGCCAATGACAGGCTGCTGCGGGCAGCAGGGAAGAAAGTGATCGACTTGACACCGGCTGCGATTGGACCGTTTGTCGTTCCGCCGGTCAATCTCGGCGCACACATTCACGAGCCGAACGTGAATTTGATCACGTGCGGCGGACAGGCGACGATTCCGATGGTGTACGCCGTCCATCGCGTCTGTCCGGTAGCCTATGCCGAGATCGTCGCGACAATTTCCAGCAAAAGCGCCGGACCCGGCACGCGGGCGAATATCGACGAATTCACCGAGACGACGGCACGGGCGATCGAGCAGGTCGGGGGCGCCAAACAAGGCAAGGCGATCATCATCCTGAACCCGGCCGAGCCGCCGATCATCATGCGCGATACCGTATATGTAGAAGTGGAAGGAAGCATGGACGAAGCGAACGTCACACAGTCGATTGAGGAAATGGTCGAAACCGTGCAAACATACGTGCCTGGATATCGGCTCGTCGCCTCCCCGATCTTTGAGGGACAGAAGGTGACCATTCTGCTCGAAGTGGAGGGCAGAGGCGATTATCTTCCCAAATATGCCGGCAATCTGGACATCATGACTTCTGCAGCGGTCAAAGTAGCGGAAGAATTCGCGCAGCACAAACTGGCAGAAGAAACGGCCTAGGAGAGGGGAGAGAACATGATGGGAGCAGAATCTGGAATCTTGCTGACGGAAGTAGCGTTGCGGGACGGCAGCCACGCCATTGCGCATCAGTTCACGGTCGATCAGGTGACGAGCATTGCGGCAGGGTTAAACGCGGCACGGGTGCCGTACATTGAAGTGTCGCACGGAGACGGTTTGGGCGGTTCCTCGCTGCAGTACGGGCGGTCTGCAACAAATGAACTGAAATTGATCGAAGCAGCCGTGTCGGTCTGCGACTTCTCGAAAATATGTGTGCTGCTCATTCCCGGCATCGGGACGATGCGCGATCTGAAGGAAGCGGCCAAGCTCGGGGTGCAAGTCGCACGGGTGGCGACGCATGTGACCGAGGCGGACATTTCGGCGCAGCACATCGCCCTGTCCAGGGAGCTGGGGCTGGAAACGGTTGGCTTTCTGATGATGTCCCACCTGGCATCGGTCGAGAAGATCGTCGAGCAGGCAAGGCTGATGGAAAGCTACGGTGCGGACGTCGTCTACATCGTCGACTCGGCAGGAGCGATGCTGCCAGGCGATGTTCGCGAAAAAGTCCGCGCCCTGCGCCAAGCGCTGCAGGTTGAGATCGGGTTCCACGCCCATAACAACCTTTCCCTGGCAGTGGCGAACAGCTTGGTTGCAATCGAAGAAGGCGCAACCCGCCTGGACAGCAGCATCCGCTGCCTGGGGGCCGGTGCAGGAAACACGCAGACAGAGGTACTTGCGGCCGTACTGAGCAAAATGGGCATCGAGACCGGTGTCGATCTTTACAAGCTGATGGATTTGGCCGAGGACGTCGTCGCTCCGGTGCTGCTGAAGCCACAGGAAATCACCAAAGGCAGCTTGACGCTCGGGTATGCAGGGGTGTACTCCAGCTTCCTCCTGCACTCGCAAAATGCCGCGAAACGCTTTGGCGTCGACTCCCGCGACATTTTGATCGAGCTCGGCAAGCGCAAAATCGTCGGCGGACAGGAAGACATGATCGTCGACGTCGCAGCACAACTGAGCAAAGCGGCTCACAAGTAAACAATCAGGAGGTAACCGATGGCGAATGTAGCTGACATACAGTCGATCGCTCGCTTTTTGCACAATGCGGAAAAAGAGCGGAGAGAAGTAACCAGCATTGCTGCTGAGTACCCGGATCTTACCGTTGAAGATGCGTACCGGATCCAGGATGAAATCGTCAGGCTGAAGCGTGCAGAGGGGCATCAGGTATACGCTCCGAAAATGGGGTTAACCAGTCAGGCAAAAATGAAGCAAATGAACGTGAAAGAGCCTATATACGGCTATATCTTCGACTATATGGTGGTGCCAAACGGCGGCGAAATCTACCTGGACGAATTGATTCACCCCAAAGTCGAGGCGGAAATTGCGTTTGTATTGGGGAAGGATTTGGCCGGTCCTGACGTGACGGCTGAACAGGTTCTGGAAGCGACGAGCCACATCGTTCCCGTGCTGGAGATCATCGACAGCCGCTATAAAGACTTCAAGTTTACCCTAACCGATGTCATCGCCGACAACACCTCTTCATCGCGCGTCGTGTTCGGCAACCGCCTCCGCAAGCCTGATGGCGTCGAGCTCGATTTGATCGGTGCTACCATGGCGTTCAACGGAGAGATCAAAGCACTCGGTGCGACTGCAGCCGTTCTGGGACATCCAGCCAACTCGATTGCCATGCTTGCCAACATGCTGGCGAGAAGAAAGCAGCAACCGCTGAAAGCAGGCGACGTAATTCTGTCCGGCGGGATCACGGAAGCGATCATGCTCACGGCAGGCGATTACGTGTCCGCCAGGTTTGACAGTCTGGGTGAGGTAACGTTTGCGGTAAAAGCGAGTCGCGGGTAACGTGTAGCGAATCTGGTAAAATGAGAGACGGAGAGCACTGTCGTGGGAAATGGGCAGGGCTCTTTTGTCTTTTTTAATACTTTGAGTAACGATCCTTGGAATTTTGGTCGACGTGCCGTTTTCAGAGTGGAGCCGTCCAGTTCTGACATCTAGCAAGCGCTGCAACAGTCGCAGCCCAATCCTCTTTTCTTTCTCCACCACTACAGCCCGAGCATCACTGATCTCAAAAGAGAACATACGTTCCTAAAAATAACTGGAAAAGATTGAAAGATGATCTTTGTTCGCGTAAAATAGGAACAAGAGTTCCTATTTTTAATCCAGTACACGCCAAAGGAGCCTATCTCATGACAAAAACAGCGAACGATGCTTTCGATCAGATCGCTCAGCAGTTTGCGCTGAAGCAGGTCACTTTTGAGGCCGTTATCAGAGCCATGCAGAAGCGCATCAAAGGGATCGCCCGACAGGCTGCCCGCAAATATTACCGGTATAAGCCGTTGTACGATATCGATGACTATGAAGCGGCCACACTTTACGCCCTGCATAAAGCATTGCAGACCTGGAAGAGGGAAAAGGCGGGGTTTGTGACGTATTTCGAACGTGTCGCCCGCTACGAGATCAACCAAATCCGCAAGAGCATGAATAGCCAATCGAGGCGCAGCAATCTGGCAGTTGCCAAAGAGGACGCGGAATTTACAGGCGAGGAGGCAAACAGCTTGGCACATGCTGATCATGGCTATCGAAGCGTGGAGTTCGCACTGAGCTACGACCGGCTTGCGCTTACGGACAAGCAGGACAAGCTCTGCCGGTTGATTATGCAGGGCTATAAGCAAAAGGAAATCGCGCGGCGCTTGCATGTATCGGAAGCAGCCGTCAGCATGGCGCTCAAGCGGCTGCGGGGGAAGTTCGAACAAGTCCGCCAGTGATGCATGGGCGCAGCACAATAGCTCGCCAGAGGAGACGCAAAGCCCTTGGCATTGCGCTGAGGCAACGACAAGGGCTAATTCGGGTAATCTTTTGGCCCGTCAAGCACAGTGAACCGGTGAAGCGACAGTGACAGGTCGAACATTTACGACTATTGCATATCGATAAAAATCGTTTGGTAAATCAGCCACAGGTTCAGCGTAAGAATCACGATCGCGCATATGGCAGATAGAAAGTTAATGTGTGGCTTGTTGACGAGAACACCCATGATGTCTTTCCTGCGTGTAAAATAAATCAATGCGAGGATGGGCATTGGCAGCACAATGCTCAGGATGACCTGACTGAGAATCAGTGTTTGCGTAGGATTAATTCCCAGCGCGACGATCACGACCGTTGGCAGCATGGTAATCAGCCGCCGGAACCAAAGCGGAATGGAGAAGCCGACAAAGCCCTGCATAATGATTTGTCCCGCCATGGTTCCGACCACCGAGCTGGAAATCCCCGATGCCAGCAGGGAGACGAGAAAGAATGCAGCTGAGGCCGAACCGAGCAGCGGAGTCAACGTCATATAGGCTGTTTCGATCTCTGCGACTTGTTCATTTCCCGTGGCGTGAAATACGGCTGCAGACATGTACATCATGGCAATGTTGACAAAGCCGGCAAACGTCATGGCAATAATGATTTCTTTCGTATTAAAGCTTTGGATTTTCAGAGCTTCCCGATCGTTGCGGGGGCGAATGCGATTTTGCGTCAGGCCGGAATGCAAGTAAATGGCATGGGGCATCACCGTTGCGCCAATGACCCCTACTGCCAATAAGATGCTGTCGGTATCGCCAATCCAGGGAACGACACTGTGGTAGGCGATTTGCCCAAAATCAGGTTTGGACAGAAATGTCTCAATAATGTAGCACGCGCCAATAATCAGGCAAAACGCAGCGATAAACTTCTCCAGCGGGCGAAATCCAAAGCGTTCGAGCATGAGAATCAGGTAGGTTGCGACACCCGTAAGCAGTGTGGCCCAGAGCATGGGAATGCCGAACAACAGATTGAGCCCGATGGTCGCGCCCAAAAACTCGGCAATATCGGTGGCCATTGCGGCAAGCTCGGAGATTGCCCACATCGGATAATTGACCCACTTGGGAAAATGATCCCGGCAGAGCTCGGGAAGGTTTTTACCCGTCGCGATCCCGAGCTTCGCGGACAGGTTTTGCAGAAGCATCGCCATCAAATTGGCGAGGACGACGACCCACAACATTTTGTAGCCAAAACGCGCCCCGCTTTCAATGTTCGTAGCAAAATTCCCGGGGTCCACATAGGCGATGGAAGCGATAAAGGCAGGACCCATAAAGGGCAATAGCGCTTTTAGGCCTTTTCGCTCACCATTGATCGCTTCTCGACAGGCGAGTTCGGCTTTGCTCATCCCGACGATTTTTCCTTCCGTTAGACTTGCATGTGTTTGACGCATGTTAATCCTCCTTGTCAAGATACCTTCTCTTCGGCACTTCCGAATTTTTTGTACGCTCGGGTGAGCTTTGAGTGGATGATACACTTTCAGTGTGGCAATACTCTTTCCTCAGGGAAACTTTTGCTGTAAAAAAATAACACCAAGATAAATGACTCTATAATAATTTATCCTATGCCAATAAAATTGACATTACAACAAAAAGTTTTCCTGACGAAAAATTATTTACTATTTCGTCTGATTTGATTATAATTACTATCGTAAAGTTTCGGCAAGGAAAAAGATTTGAATAAAGTAAAAACGATAATCATTCTCGTTTAAGCGTGCTGCTCCTATCCATGGAGCAGCATGCGTCGTTTTAGGGGTACTAATAACGCAATTCATTCTCAATTGAAGAAGGAGTGGAGTAACATGATCGTACCAATGCAATCTGTTGAGACCGCAGTCAAAGAAAGCGTATCGCCTTCTGTCCGGCCAGCGGCAGAGAACCAGCTAAAGGGGTGGTTGCGACGCTATGGCGAAGGTCTGGCCGCAGCCATGAGCGGGGTTCTGATGGCGATCGCCTGGATGCTGAGCGAAGACTACGCTGCTGTTAAAATCGGCTTTTACCTGGCTGCCTTTATCATCGGCGGATTTATCAAGGCGAAAGAAGGCTTGCACACGCTTATCGTCGACCGCGATCTCGACGTCAACCTGCTGATGATTTTTGCCGCGATCGGCGCATGCTGCATCGGGTATTGGCTGGAAGGGGCCATGCTCATCTTTATTTTCTCATTGAGCGGAGCGCTGGAAAGCTACACGATGGAACGCAGCCGTCGGGACATTTCTTCCTTGATGGACTTGAAGCCGGAAACAGCCCTGCGTTTTGAGAACGGCATCGAGACGGTGGTAGCCATCGAACAGCTCGTCGTCGGAGATATCGTCCTGGTAAAACCGGGAGAGCGAATCCCCTCTGACGGTGTGGTGAGAGAAGGAACATCATCGGTCAATCAGGCTTCGATTACAGGGGAATCCGTACCTGTTGACAAAGTTTCGGGAGATGAAGTATTTGCCGGTACACTCAACGGCCAGGGAGCCTTGTTTATTGAAGTAACCCGGTCAAGCGAATCGACGCTGTTTGCGAAAATCATCCGGCTCGTTCAGGAGGCACAAAGTGAAAAGCCGTCTTCCCAGCTGTTTATCGAACGATTTGAACGCATTTATGCCCGAATCATCATCCTGGTAACGATCCTGCTCATTACACTCCCTCCCTTTTTATTCCAGTGGAGTTGGAGCGATACGTTTTACAAAGCGATGGTGTTTCTTGTTGTCGCTTCTCCCTGTGCACTTGTCGCTTCCATCATGCCGGCGATGCTGTCCGCCATTTCCAACTGCGCAAGAAAAGGGCTGCTCTTCAAGGGGGGAGCACACATTGAAAATTTGGCGGAAACCAAGGTGGTTGCGTTTGACAAAACCGGTACGCTTACGAACGGAAAGCCGGTAGTGACGGATGTCGTCAGTTTTCAAGATTACAGCGATGCCGAGATGCTGCAGACGGCTGCTTCGATTGAAAGTTTGTCCGAACACCCGCTGGCCAAAGCCATCGTTCAAAAGGCACAGGAGCAAGGGCTTAGGATCGACCGGCCATCTGAGTTGACGTCATTGACAGGGTGGGGGATTCAGGCGGAGTGGAAAGGGGATATCTGGAAAATCGGAAAACCCTCGCTGGTGGAAGCAAAGTTTTTGACGGAGGAAATCGCAGCGGTGATTTCCCGCATGCAGCAACAGGGGAAAACAGTGACCGTGATGCACAATTCGTCAGGTGTCGTTGGCGTGATTGCACTACAGGATCGCATCCGTCCGCAGACTAAGGCTGCCGTCGAGCAACTGCAAAAGCTTGGCGTTAAAGTGGCGATGCTGACCGGAGACCAGAATCGGACCGCGCAGGCGATAGCCAAGGAAGCAGGGATTGATCTCGTCTATGCTGAATTGCTGCCTGAGGAAAAAGTAAGACGGGTCAAGGAATTAAGAGAGGCCTACGGCAATATCGCTATGGTCGGCGACGGGATCAACGATGCCCCTGCATTGGCAACGGCGACAGTGGGAATCGCCATGGGGGTGGCGGGAAGCGATGCGGCTTTGGAGACAGCCGATCTCGTCCTGATGAATGACGACATCGAAAAAATTGCAGCGGCTATTTCCATCGGAAAACGAGCAAAAAAAATCCTGAAACAAAACATAGTCTTTGCGATCACGGTTATTGCCTTTTTAATCGCAGCGAATTTCATCCAGGGGATTGCTTTGCCGATCGGGGTCATCGGACACGAAGGAAGCACCATTCTGGTGATCCTGAACGGATTGCGGCTTTTGCGGTCTTAGGAGGAAAGTCAGTAGAGCTACCACAGGCTGTCAAGAATTTCTTGGCAGCTTTTTTTCGTGTCCTGTGCGGGCTTCAAACGGGGCTGTAGTGGAGGCGAGGAGGACTCCCCACCCACCACAGCCCGGGACAAGGTCTTTTCTTTTCACTCAGTTTGTTGTTAAGATTTGGATGCTGTTCGCCTATATAGATAGTAAACAGGAACATTTGTTCGTATTTTTTGCATAAGAACCAGTCAGAAGTGGGAGAGACATGATGGGAAGCGAGAACAGAACATTCAATTCGGAGAGACACGTAGAGGCGCTGTACGACTATACGTCGATTGCAGCAATCAAGCTGGCTTTGCGTTCGCTCCTGCGCCTGCAGGCGAGATCAGAGATGGGCTGCACGATGTCGCAAGTGATTGTGATCGATTTGAAAACGGCACTGGGGCAGTATCCGATCGATCGACGAGAGGGCAAGCAAGTGTTGACGGACCGCCAGAAGCAAGCGATTTTGCTGCACCTGGTGCTGGATAGAAGCATTGAAGAAACGGCAGAAGCGCTGGGCATCAATCCCACAGCGGTATCGCACCGGATTTCTTCCGGGGTGAAGCGGATCGTTGAGTTTTTGGCGACGGGGTGAAGCGCTGCCTGGACGATCTGGATAAAACCGAATGGAATAGAGCGAACATGAGTAAAAGGAGGAAGTTCCATGCAAACGATGTATCGAAGTGTAAAACGAGTGACGCGTACCCGTGAAGAGATCGCCCAGTACCTGGGCGAAGACGAGAATATGAGGTCTCCCGTCATTCTCGAAGAGCTCGCCGATGACTTGCTGTCCGGACTACTGCGCGACAAGAGCCGCACCAAGTCGCAGCAGCAGGAATACCCGATTCTGTCAGAACGTCAGCTGAAACGTCGCCAGATCAGGGAGACGAGCTTCACGTATTTGCCGAAAAGCACGAAAGCGGCGTTCGGTATCGCCATCGAAGAAAATTAATCAAAAAGCACCTCATCTTTTTCCTCGTCGAGCGGCCTATACAGTGAGAGGAACAAAGGAGGTGATGAATCGATGAATCGAGTGCTGACTGCACTGCTTCAGCTCACGGGTGAAGCCCATCCGGCCTTGCCCCCGCTGATCTCCTATGAGCAATGGCTGGAAGGGGCGTTTCAGACACCCTGTCAGTTTATCCACGTCGAACAAGCCGGGGAGGTTGCAGATACACTCGCAAGCAATCGGCAGGTGTTTAAAATGGTAGTTGTGTACCATTTTGCTCGCGACTCTTCGGGGGGATTTGAGCGGATCGAGCCCGAACCGCTGCTGGCCGTGCTGCGACGTGAGCGGTTCCAGTACCCGGCCACAGTAGAAGGCGAGCGGCTCGTGCTCAACTTCAGACAAGAGACGCTGCATATGGAGCTGGGGGATCGCGGCGATCGATTGTATATCACTTGTGATGTGGATGTGCCTGTGACGATTCCGCGAGAACCAACAGAAAAGATTGAATATTTTGAATTTAATTAGTACCTGAACGAGGCAAGCTTGGTATTGTTTCCCTACATTATACGGAGGTGACGATTTGTGAGTATTCAACGAGTAAGACCTGGAGTTTACATCGAATTGTTAGCAAAAGCAAAGGAGCGCATCCTGCCGAAAACCGGGGTGGTTTGCATCCCGTACGTCGGCGAGTACGGACTGCCAAATGAACTGAAGACGGTAAGCAGCTATGACGAACGCGTCAAGGAGACGCTCGGCCTGGTCGATACGATCGAGCTGGCGGCAGAGAGCGGAGCGACGCTGCTCTTGTACCGCATCTGCGACAGTGCCGTCAAGACGGCTGTCTTTACCCAGGAGAACAGCTTTGAGATCCCGGCCAAATACCCGGGGCTTGAAGGGAACAACTTTACGATCAGCATTCAGGCAAGTGCGGCCGAGCCAGGCAAAAAAGAGATCGTCATCCGTCACAAGCAATTGGGTGTATCCCACAAGCTGTCCGTGGCCACCGTCGATGAGCTGGTAGAGAAGACCGCTCGCCTCGACTTTGTCGGACAAGCCAAAAAGCTTGGGGATGCCGCCATTACGGACGTCGCGGAGACGGATTTTACCGGGGGTACGAGCGGCAAGCCGGCTGCACTGACCAGTGCCCAGTTTACCCGACTGTTCGCGGCGATCAACGGAGCGGACTTTGATGCGCTGTACCTGCCATCTGACGACGCTGCCATCCAGGCGTCTGCCAAGCAGTTCATCGCTGATCGACGCAAACAGAACCAGAAGCTCTCGACACTGGTCATCGGCGGCAAACCGGCTGAGGATGACCAGATGGACAAACACATCGAGCGTTCGGTTGCGATGAATGAACGCTTTGTCGTCAACAGCGCCATCGCCGGAACACATGTGAACGGCAAGACATACGGATCGCTCGATTTTGCCGCCTGGACGGCGGGCCTGATCGCGGCTACACCTGCCAATCAGTCTCTGACGGCAGTCCCTGTTCCGTTGAAAAAGGCGAATGTCGATTATGGCAACAGCGACATTCTCAAAGGTCTGGCGAATGGCGTGCTGCTGGCCAGCCGCGACGGCGCCAGCTACATTATCGAATCTGCGGTTAACACGCTGTCTGTCCTGCATGCCGGGGAGCGCGAAGACTTCGGCAAAATCCGCGTGTCGATGACGCTCGACCAGGTGATGAACGATTTGATCGGGGTCGGCAAAAAGTACAAAGGCAAGCTGAGCAACAACCCGATTGGCCGTACGACATTCATTGCGGCAGCAAAAGCGTATTTGGACGAGCGCGTGCGCCAGTCAGCGCTCGCGGAAGGCGCTGCCATCACGGAGGATCCGACGCGCCCGAGCGTTGGCGACACGGCGTACTTCACCGTAAGCGCGCAGCCGTTGGATGCGATTGAAGTATTTACTATCGATTGGGAGGTGCTGTAGGATGCCAGCACATAACTTGTATTTGAAAAACAGCCAAATTTACGATCAGAACAGCGAACCGATCCAAGGCTTGCTCGAGGCGAAAGCCGTCATGAAGATCAAAACCGAGCCGGTGCACCGCCTGCGCCAGGGCGAGATGGAGGACATCGTCTCGACGCATACGGAAGTGACGCTGACCGTCGCCATGCAAAACGCCGAGCTGAAGTACTTTATCATCGATCAGATCAAAGCCGGCAAGACGCCGATCATCCCGCTCCTAGTAGGCGAGCACTGGGATAAGGAGAAGGACACGAAGGAGCGCGTCAGCCTGACGAATATTCGCCTCGTGCCGGAAGAATTGACGCTGTTCCAGGCGAAAGCGGACGGCAATGACAAAGGCCAATATGAAATTCGCGGTAAAACCAATGACATGCCGGAATTCATCGATCGCTTCCAAAAATACGTAGAGTAGGGAGAAATCATACCGATGAGCAAACTGGAAAAATATCTGGCCAAAGCCGCGGAGGACGTGCCGCGCAAGACAATGACGGTAAAGATTGACGGGGAAATCTGGTCGGTGCGTTCACTGACGCTGACCGAGCTGCGCGCCTGCGAGCGGATGGCCGACAAAGGCGATCACTTTGACTGGTACCGCTACAATGACGCGCGGATTGTCAAGGCGACGGAGCACGACTTCGCCTGGAGCAATCCGGAGCTGCTCAAAGCGTACAGAGCAGTTGAGAAGTATGAGCTGCCAGCGAGATTGTTTAATGCGAATCTGGACGGCTACGCCAAGCTGCTGAATGCTGTCCGGGAAATTTCCCAGGAAACGACGGAAGCGGAATTGATTGAAGAAGCAAAAAACTTATCCGATCCGACGGAGAAGCCGCCCACCTTTGCCGAGCATTCTTAAACGGTCGGGGCCGTCCGGAGGATCTGGTCGAATATGAGGTAGATCGGTACAGGCAGAAGCTGTTTCTGATCGCCTGCCAGTTGATCGAGGATGAGGAGATGGAGAAGGCGAGCTCGTGACCTTCTCCTTTTTTTGGACGATAAAGGATAACCTTTCGGATTCGTCATAAGTAGACGAAATCTTCGCCACCAGCTTGGCGAGGCCAGGTCCTCTTCATCGCTACATCGTCTTATGGCAGGAAAAACCGTGTAGCAAGGAGGTGAGAGCATGGCTACTGGCGGTGTAATTAACACGCAAGGCTCACAGCGCAATCAAAGAATAAGTGTCGTTCAGGAAATCCTGCTGCTTGGCGGAGGAGTGGTCTCATCGGTGCAGTCTTTTTCCGGCAAGGGCTGGGCGACGTTCGACAAATTCGGCGACTCGGTCGCCAAAACGTACGATACGGTCAAAAAATTGAACAAGGAGCTTGGCGGTGTACCAGACAAGCTGGTGAAGATCGTCACGGGCGGGTTGACCGTCGAGTCTCTGATGGCCGAAATCAAAAGCGAATCGCGTCTCGTCGGCCAGTACGCGGCGAAGGGACACAGCCCGGAGCAGATCGCCCGATATCGCAAGGATGTGCACAACATCCAGATCGTCAATCCCGATCTGAAGGCGGCAGATGCCGGCGGGTTGCTTACCAGAAGCCTCGAATTAGCTGGCAAGTACGGTACGATATTTGCCGATCATGCGGCTGGCCTGGCGAAAATGAACGGGGCGGCACCTGAAGAGATGCTGCAGGCGATGGTGAAGATTGCCAATGCGACCGGAGTTAACGATCCCGAGCGACTGGCGAACGCGATTCAGCACATGATGAAGGACGGCAAAAGCATTGACAACGATCTCCTCAAAGCCGTTACGGAAAACGCCGACTTGCTGGGCAGATTTATCAATTCCCCGGAAAAGCTGGCGACAGCCGTCGAGGCGATGAGCAAAAACGGGATTAGCGACCCCAAACAGGCTTTTTCAGCCATTGAGCAAATGGTGAAGCAGTTCGACGGTCAAGACAGCTTGAGCAAAATTCTCGCGAAGTCGTACGAAGCCCAAGGCAGAAACAAGGATGAGTCGGGGGCAGTAGGTCGCGCGGAGGGGGAAAAGCTGTTCCGGCTGCTGCATTCCAATGACCCGAAGGAAAACCAGAAGGCAATGGCCCAACTGATGCACGATCTCGTCTTCCTTAAAGACAAGAACATGCTCGACGCCGTATTGAAGGAAACTGGCGGCGGTGATGTGCAGCCACTGATGGACAAGTACCTGCCGTTTATGCGCGAACTGACGCAGATTGCGACGGGGAATCAGAAGGTGACGGTCAGCAACGACTATGCAGCGGGCATGCAGAGGATGAAGGAGGAAGATCCGTTTGACGCGCTCGCCCAGGCGCAAAAGCGTCTGGAGGTGACGCTCGTCGACCTCGGCGGGAAAATCGTCAAGGACGTTTTGCCGTATATAACGATGTTTGCCGACGGACTGGCCAAAGCAGCCGCTTTTGTCAATGAGTCGGAATTTGGCAAGCTGGGCGTGGAAATCGGCGGGCTCATCGTTGGCGCTGGCATATTAACCTACAAGCTGCGCAAATTTTTCACTCCTGACAAAAAAACTGCTGGTGGGGAATGCTGCTGTTGCAGCCCGGAAATGGGCGGAGGGCAAGGGAAGCGCCGCAGCAAGCGCAACAATCGACAGCGCCCGCAAGCTGGCAAGAACAAACCGACCAGTCAACCAAGTGGTGGCGG
>CAMIVR010000029.1 GCA_946402065.1 uncultured Brevibacillus sp.
TCAAGGCCGACTCCGCCAAAAAAACGGAACCGCGCCCCAAAAGCCGCGAGGGACGCATTTCAGGGAAGCCAGTGTGGCGCGAAAGACGTTCCGTTTTTTTGGCTCCGTCTCGGTAGGCGCTGTCAAAAAGCTCCGCTTATCTCTTCTTGGCGATTCCCTGGCTGTGGTGCTTGTGGGGTTGATCAGGATGATGAAAATCAGTGGATTTTAGTGACCGTTGTTTACAAACGGTACTATTCAGCGAATTTTCGATCATCCTTTGCTCGTTTCTACCAAGGGTACTGTCTTTGAAGTGTTCTTAACGACTAGGCAGACTCAGACGTGTTCTTAGTTTATATCGGTTTGAAATCCATTCTTCGCACGTTGATTCTGTCCAGTAACTCCGGGAGAGAAAAGAGGAATGGGCGGAGGCCTTTGTGGCTTAGCCTAGGCGGAGCGGAAAAAACGGCACAGCTTTATAGACCAACTCTACGCTTGAATCATCTTCTTCGGAATTTTGGTCGGCGTGCCGTTTTTGGAGTGTAGCCGGACAGTGTCTACTTCCTTGCAAAAGCCGCAACGAACGTAAGCCCATTCCTCTTTTCTCTCTCCCACCACGACAGCCAGAGACAAGGATGTTCTGCCGGACTACTGAACCAACAACTGCCCGACCTTGCTTACATAAGCATAGGGCACAAACCGCAGACCTTCATTCCAGACACCGACGTATGCGGCCGAATCGTTCCAGATGTGAACGGAGCCGAGCGTATACGGAGCCAGGACTTGATTTTGGAACAATGTGGTTTTCAGGACGATGTCGTGGTCGCCTTTTTCCTCGAGCAGTTGACCGAGGGAAATGGGCTGGCCTGCCGAGAGCAGCCAGTTGATTTTGTCGTACGGATCCGTTTCCGTGCGGCTGAAGCTGCGGGTTTTGGTCAGGTGCTTCTCTTTCGCGACGAAATCATCGGTAGGCAGGGTATCAAAGAGATACGTATCCGGTTTGACTGTGGATGGATAGATTTCGCCGGTTTTGGCGTCGACCAGCCGGACGTCGTTGGCATCTGACACCTGCCAGTAGGAAGCAAGTCCGTTGTAAACGGGCTTGGCGCTTTCATCTTTTGGCGAGAATGCTTCATTAAAAAGCGGATACATCCCCAGGCCATATTCCAAAAGGACGAACGAGGGCGCCTGCGAATTCTCCTCGTGACGCTCGGCTACGACCAAATAGCCGACGGGCTGGTTTGCCGAGGAGAGCGACACGAGCCACTGGTGCTGGTTCGCGCCCAACGTCTCAACCTTGGAGGTGCTGCTCTTCCATTGGGCAAAGGCGCTGTCTTGCATGGCGATATCGTTTATCCATTGCTGAATCTGTGTGTGAAACGCTTCGCTCCAGGTCTCTTTCGCATGGACGAGTGGCTGTGAGCAGAACATGATGAGGAGGATGAGAAAGCAAAAACAGACACGGCGAATGACTTTGTTCAACAGTAACTCACATCCTTTCGCAGTTACATCCTATTCTACCCAGATGGAATGGAAAGATTTGTTAGTTATTGTCAGCAGGCCAAGTTTTTTTTTCTACATTTTCATACAGAAAAAGGCGGTTGATTGTGCAAATAGAACAGCCCGGCATTGATCACGGAGATGTCAATGCGCGGTTCATACTGCCAGTTCAGCTCGGCCAGGCGGCGAGCTTTTTCTTCTGCTGGCGTACTTTTTCGCCAATCCTCCTGGTTGATCGCCTCTTTCGGCGTCTCGGGAATGCCGTTTGCCCGCAAAAAGTCGAGAATCCGAAAGCTGCCGGCTGGCGACGACTCTGCTGCGACTGCGGACGCAGAATCCTCAGCCGGTAGCGGCTCGCTCTCACTTGCTGACGAATCAACCTGCTCCTGTGGCGTCTCCGCTTCAGTATCCGGTGATGACAGTTCCTTATCCTCAGCATCCTGCTCATGGTCAGACTCGGGCTCTCGGGCAGCGAGCTCTTCGTAGTACGCTTCGAGAATCGCGACTTCCTCTTGCAGCCGCTCGCGGGCCGCATCCGCCCACGTGTGATCTTCCCTGTCCAGCAATTGCCGGACCTCCTGCTGCACCTGGTCATATGCCTGCTCAACCGACAAGCGCCGATCCAGTGTGTAAAAGTAATCGGGAATGGCCGGTGTAAGTGTCAAGCCGCGCACAAAATCGTAAAAACGATGGACAATGTGCGGTTGGTGAAGATTGATGCCAAGCTGGAGCAGGATATCGCGTTTTTTGTCACAAAGTAAACTGACCTTTACGTTCAGGCCGAGCCAGGGGGTGAGTGGAGCGGAGCGTTTGCTGCCCAGCCCTTTGATCAGGTGCGGCGCCTGTTCATAGAGACAGACGAACCGGCCGTGTTTGCGGGCAGATTGGAAAATTTGCTGCAGGCGCGGCGAACCGAAATGAACGAGCTCACCCCGTTTGCCTGCAGGAATGGCGTCTTGATCAAAGTAAAACGTGAGCTGCATCGGCTGTGGCGCAATGTTCATTTTCTCCACCCAGCTCCAGTAAAACGGTCGATTGCCGATGTCCTTGTCTACTTCGACGGGCAGCACGACGGTGAGAAAATCCGGGTGTGTCTCCATTACATGGGTCGAAAACGCAGCGAGGTATTTTTCAACATAACGGCGAACGGTTGGCTGATCCATGTCAGGTGTTGCTCCCTTCTTGCTTACTGGACGGCTTCAGGTATTCCGCCTGGCGGTTTATGCTCCCGGCGCAGGGAGCGAATCACATGCCCGATGTTGTCCAGCTTCAAGGCCATCTCTTTTTCAGATTTGGAATCCATGATGATGTCGATCAAGTTTTTCTCCAGCGTGTTGTTAAGCGCCAGACGCTCGACAATGCTGTCCAGCTCGCCGATCACCATCTCAAACAGGTCGATTTTTTCGTACAGCAGGTGGAGGATATGCTCTTCAATGGTTCCTTTGGTGGACAGATTGTAAATATATACATCTCGCTGCTGTCCGAGACGGTGGACGCGACCGATGCGCTGTTCGACCCGCATTGGATTCCACGGCATGTCATAATTGATAATTTGATTGCAGAATTGCAGGTTGATCCCTTCGCCGCCAGCCTCTGTGGCGATCAGCACTTGTGCGCGATTTTGGAACAGATCGGTCATCCAATCTTTTTTCGAGCGCTTGAACCCGCCGCGAAACGGCACTGACGTGATGCCGTGTTCACTCAGGTACTTTTGCAAATAATTTTGCGTCGCCCGGTACTCGGTGAATATAATGACTTTATCGTTGATGCGTTTGATCAGCTCGACGGTTTTTGCCGCTTTGGAGTGCGTCTGGATCTGCTTGATCATGTCCACCAGGGAGAGAATGCGATTGCGTTCGGGAGATTCCTCAGACATGCGCTGATACATATTGTATAAAGTCATGAATGCGGCTTCCCGGCTGGAGCAGACTTCCCGCTGCAATGTAATGAGGGCGAGCGTGTTGAAGCTGCCCGTCTCTTCTGCGTAGTGGTCGCGCACAAACGAGGTCACCCCTTCGTACAGCGCGGTTTCTTCCGGGCTCAGCTCGATGGGAATGGACGTCACGCGCCGCGGGGTAAATGTAATGCCGCCGTCGCTGCGCTTGTTGCGGATCATGATTTTGTCGATCTCCGCTTTCAGCTTGTCGTTGTTCTTCGCCTGCCGCTTGCTCTCTACATAGTTGGAGGTGAACGAACTCGTATGCCCGAGGTGACCCGGTTTCAGCAGGGTGATCAGGTTGTACAACTCGTCCATTTCATTTTGGATCGGTGTCGCAGTGAGCAGCAGACAGTACTTTTTCTTGATTTCCTTGACGAACTGGTAGTTGCGCGTGCGCTTGTTTTTCAGCTTGTGCGCCTCGTCGATGATCAGCATGTCGTAGTCGATGTCGAGCACATGGCGGCGGTGCGGATCGCGCTTGGCTGTATCGATGGAGGCGACGACCACGTCGAACTGCCGCCACATGTACTCTTTTTTCTGGGCGGCTGCCTGTATGCCGAATTTCGCATGCAGTTCCTTTGTCCACTGAATGACCAGCGAGGCCGGTACGAGCACGAGGATTTTTTTGGCCAGCCCCCGCACCATGTACTCTTTCATGATCAGTCCGGCTTCGATGGTTTTGCCCAGACCCACTTCATCAGCGAGAATCGCCCGGCCATGCATCTGGTTCAGCACTTTCCGAGCCGTCTCCAGCTGGTGGGGAAACGGATCGAGCTTGGTGATGTACTTCAGGCATTGCAGTTGATCGAAGTCTCTGATCGCCAGCGCTTCTTCTGCCTGCAGCGCCAACTGGAACAGCTCCCACTTGTGCCAAGGGCCATCGTCACGCAGCGTCTTGTCAAAAGCGGGGATCCAATCGGTGTCAAATGTAATAGGAACATTCGGCATACAATGACCTCCTGCCGTTAAATAGGGATGTTCTAACAAAAAATATTAGGAAATACAAACGTTATTTCATTAATAATCGTAATTGTTCAGGTTTTTTTGTCGAGAACCGAATTTGTATATTTTCAACTTGGTTCAGAAATGGTAGGATAGAAGGGAATGAGCTTTCGATGTAACCATAGTATGGGATTTGCAGCGAAAGATATGTATGCACGAAGTGAATTGCGAATGAAGGTAGCAGGGAGAGATCGCTTCAATGCGACGCCGAAGGAGCAAGCCAATCTGGTGAATCTCTCAGGCAAAAGTACCTCTACTGGACGCATCTCTGGAGAGAGCTCGGCAGAGCCACCAAAGGGGAAACTTGCGGTGTGCAAGGTAACTCTCAGGTACAAAGGACAGAGGGAAGAGTAAAAGGGTGTTTCATTTCACGTACCCTTTTCTTTTTCACTGTCCTTTTTTTCGTGAAATGCAGGTCCACACAAGCAAACAGGAGGCGATATGATGTCAGAATTAAAACGTACCCCGCTATACCCGGTGTATGCAAAGTACGGGGCGAAAACAATCGATTTCGGCGGTTGGGATTTGCCTGTGCAATTTTCCGGTATTACGGCAGAGCACGAAGCAGTTCGCACCAAGGCTGGACTGTTTGATGTCTCTCACATGGGCGAAGTCGAAGTCAAGGGGAGTGGGGCGCTCTACTACCTGCAGCGGCTGACGACCAACGATGTTTCCAGGCTGGCTGTCAATCAGGCGCAGTACTGTGCGATGTGCTATCCCGACGGCGGAACCGTAGACGATTTGCTTGTGTACAAATACGCTGACGACCATTACCTGTTGGTCATTAATGCCGGCAATATCGACAAAGACGTTGCCTGGATGCAAGAAAACCTGACAGCAGACGTGGAGATCACGAACATCTCGCCTGCGGTTGCCCAACTCGCGATCCAGGGCCCGCTGGCCGAGCGAATCCTGCAAAAGCTGACGGATACGGATTTGTCCCGGATCGGTACGTTCCGCTTCCAGCGCGATGTGCTTGTCGACGGGATCAACACGCTCGTATCGCGTTCAGGCTACACCGGAGAGGACGGTTTTGAGGTCTATCTGCCTGCGGAGCACGCCATTCAGTTGTGGGATAAACTGTTGGAAGTGGGTCAACCAGACGGCCTGCTGCCATGCGGACTGGGCGCTCGCGACACGCTACGCTTTGAAGCCAAGCTGCCGCTCTACGGTCAGGAGCTCAGCAAAGATATTTCGCCGCTCGAGGCAGGCATCGGGTTCGCTGTCAAGCTCGATAAAGACGTGCCGTTCATCGGCAGCGAAGCGCTCAGAGAGCAGAAAGCAAACGGCGTGCCGCGCAAGCTGGTCGGCATCGAGATGATTGACCGCGGTATTCCGCGCTCGCATTATCCCGTGTATGTGGATAATGCGCTCGTCGGGGAAGTCACGACGGGCACACAATCGCCGACACTGAAGAAAAACGTCGGCCTGGCCCTGATCAAAAGCGAGTACGCTGCACCTGGCGGCACCGTTGAAGTAGAAATTCGCGGAAAGCGCCTCAAGGCGGAAATCGTCGCAACACCATTTTACAAACGGCCAAAGGCTTAAGTCCATAAGGGGGAACACTCGAGTGAAATTTCGTTACTTGCCAACGACGGATCAAGACAAGCGGGAAATGCTGCAAGTGCTAGGCGTGCAGAGCATTGATGAACTGTTTTCAGATATTCCCGAAGGCGTGCGGTTCAACCGCGAGCTGAACATTTCGCAAGCACTGTCCGAGCCGGAATTGATCAGCTACATGCAAAACCTGGCGAAAAAGAACGCCAACTTCAGTACGCATACGAGCTTTTTGGGCGCAGGTGTCTACCAGCATTATGCACCGAGCGTAGTCAACCACATGCTGCTGCGCGGGGAGTTTTTCACGGCGTACACGCCGTATCAGCCAGAGATCAGCCAAGGGGAGCTGCAGGCGATCTTTGAATTCCAGACGATGGTCTGCGAGCTGACCGGCATGGAAGTCGCCAACTCTTCGATGTACGATGGAGCCACTTCGCTTGCTGAAGCAGCGATGATGGCAGCAGGCCACACAGGCAAAAGCCGTGTCGTCATCTCGAGCACCGTCCATCCGGAAGCGCGTCAGGTACTGAAGACGTACGCGTATGGACAAGGCGTGTCCCTGCAAGAAGTAGGCTATACAAAGGAAGGCGTAACCGATCTGGCTGCACTCGAAGCGGCCATCGACGAGCAAACTGGTGCCGTGGTTGTGCAATACCCGAACTTTTTCGGCTCTGTCGAAGACCTGAGGGCGATCGAACAAATCGTCCACAGCAAAGGCGCGCTGCTGATCGTCTCCGCCAATCCGCTGGCGCTCGGCATTCTGGAAGCGCCGGGCAGACTGGGCGCCGACATCGTCACTGGCGACATGCAGCCATTCGGCATCCCGACCTCGTTCGGTGGACCGCACTGCGGTTACTTTGCCACAACGACAAAGCTGATGCGCAAAATGCCGGGCCGGATCGTCGGCCAAACGAAGGACGAAAACGGCAAACGGGGTTTCGTGTTGACGCTGCAAGCGCGTGAACAGCACATCCGCCGCGAGAAAGCGACGTCCAACATCTGCTCAAACCAGGCGCTGCTGGCGTTGGCAGCATCGATCACGATGAGCTCGCTCGGCAAGCAAGGGGTGCAGGAAATGGCCCTGATGAACGTGCAGAAGGCGCATTATGCAAAACAGGCGCTGACCCAGACACCAGGCGTGGAGTCCGTATTCGAGTCGCCGTTTTTCAACGAGTTCGTCATCAAGCTGAACAAACCGGTCGCTGAGGTAAACAGAGCGCTGCTTAAAGCGGGCATTATCGGCGGATACGATCTCGGCCAACACGATCCTGAGCTGGCCGGACACATGCTCGTCGCCGTGACGGAGCTGCGGACAAAACAAGAGATCGATCAACTCGCACAAGAACTGGAGGCGATTGCCCGTGCGTAACGATAAAGAAAAAGCACTTATTTTTGAAATGAGCAAGGCAGGGCGAATCGGCTACAGTCTGCCAGCCCTGGACGTTCCGGAAGTTGACATCGCAACGGTGCTGCCCAGCCACTTGATCCGCGAAACGCCGGCGGCCCTCCCGGAAGTGTCCGAACTGGACGTCGTCCGTCATTACACTGAGCTGTCCCGCCGCAACCACGGCGTCGACAACGGATTTTATCCGCTCGGTTCCTGCACGATGAAATACAATCCGAAAATCAACGAAGACGTCGCCCGTTACCCAGGTTTCGCCATGACACACCCGTACCAGCCGGATGAAACCGCCCAAGGGGCGCTGGAAGTGCTGTACAATCTGCAGGCTGACCTGGCGGAAATCACCGGGATGGACGCCGTAACGCTGCAGCCAGCTGCCGGTGCTGCCGGAGAGTGGACCGGGTTGATGATGATCCGCGCGTACCATGAGAGCCGCGGGGAAAAGCGGACGAAGGTCATAGTCCCGAACTCCGCACACGGAACGAATCCGGCATCTGCGACCATCGCAGGGCTGGAGACAGTCACGATTCCGTCTGATGAGCGCGGACTGGTCAACATCGAAGCGCTGCGTGAGGCAGTCGGACCAGACACCGCTGCCTTGATGCTGACCAACCCGAACACGCTCGGCTTGTTTGAGGAAAACATTCAGGAAATGGCGCAAATCGTCCATGATGCAGGCGGTTTGCTGTACTACGACGGAGCGAATGCCAATGCGATTTTGGGCATTGCCCGCCCTGGCGACATGGGCTTTGACGTCGTGCACTTGAATCTGCACAAGACCTTTACCGGCCCGCACGGCGGTGGCGGACCGGGTGCTGGTCCGGTCGGGGTCAAATCCCTGTTGATTCCGTTCCTGCCAGCGCCAATCGTCGCGAAGAAAGCGGATGGCAGCTTCTTCTTCGACGCTGATCGCCCGCAGTCGATCGGCCGCGTCAAAGGCTACAACGGCAACTTCGGCATTCTGCTGCGCGCCTATACCTACATCCGTACGATGGGGGCACAAGGCCTGCTGCAAGTTTCGCAAAACGCCGTGTTGAATGCCAACTACATGATGCGCCGTCTCAGCACCGCCTACGAACTGCCGTACGACCGCGTGTGCAAGCACGAGTTCGTCCTCTCCGGCGTCCGCCAGAAGAAGCTCGGCGTGCGCACGCTGGATATTGCCAAGCGCCTGCTCGACTTCGGCTACCATCCGCCGACGGTCTACTTCCCGCTGATCGTCGACGAGTGCCTGATGATCGAACCGACGGAGACCGAGTCCAAGGAGACGCTGGACGAATTCATCGACGTCATGCTGCAAATCGCCCGCGAATGCGAAGAGACGCCGGAGATCGTGCAAGAAGCCCCGCATACAACAGTAGTCAAACGTCTGGACGAAGCGACAGCGGCCCGCAAGCCGATTTTGCGCTATCAGCCGGAATAAACGCATGATTTGAATCGAGGGGCTGTCCAATGGGCAGCCCTTTTGGCCTGGCGACATAATGCCTGTACTTGATTTGGAGGAACCGACCGAGCCGGATGAATTAGTCAACTGGACGTGGGTCTTTTGCTACCGATAGCGCAGCGATCAGAGTGATTCCGCTGGTTTATCTAATGCACTTTATGTCCTTTATCGGGATCGGAATCGTGTTTGATTTCCTCATTTATGTATCAAACGGCTTTTAAAAACTTTGCGACATCTTCCCAGGCGGAGCGGAGCCGGACAGCCTTAGCCCCTTGCGGATGTCGCACCAGCCGCAGCCCATTCTTCTTTTCTCTCCCTGCACGACAGTCAGAAGCCAAGAATCTTTTCCGAACGTTGAACTGCCCCCGGCACTTGCACCAAGCCGGACGCAGGGCGTAAAATGGACAAGTCATAATGGGAACGCAAGGAGGATGGTTAGTATGGAGAAATGGCGTTATCTCTTAACCGAGCCGATGTCGCCGGAGATGAACATGGCCGTCGATGAAGCGATCTTGACCGCACACAGCGAAGGCAAAGTTCCGCCCACCGTCCGATTTTACACATGGGACCCGGCAACGCTGTCGATCGGCTATTTTCAAAAAGCGGAAAAAGAAATCGATCTGTCCGCCGTCAAAGAGCACAAGCTGGGTTTTGTCCGCCGCCCTACCGGTGGCAGAGCCGTCTTGCACGATAAAGAGCTGACCTATAGCGTGATCGTCTCAGAGACACATGAAAGGATGCCGACAAGCGTCACAGAAGCTTATAAGGTCATCAGCATGGGGCTGTTGCACGGCTTCCGCGAGCTCGACCTGAAGGCAGAGATGGTTTCGCTTGCCTCCGAAGAGGAGAAGGAGAAATACAGCTCTCCCGGCTCATCCGCCTGTTTTGATTCGCCATCCTGGTACGAGCTGGTCGTCGAGGGCAAAAAAGTCGCAGGCAGCGCCCAGACCCGGCAAAAAGGCGTCATCCTGCAGCACGGCTCGATTCTGTTGGACATGGACGTGGAGCAGTTGTTTTCTTTGCTGAAGTTTCCTTCCGAGCGTGTCAAGCAGCGGATGATCGACAGCTTCCGCCAGAAGGCCGTGACGATAAACGAGGTGAGCAACCGCACCGTGAGTCTCTCAGAAGCGATTGACGCCTTCCGCAAGGGCTTTGCGACCGGACTGGGAATCGATCTCGTGGCGCAGCCGCTGACAGCGGAAGAGCTGGCCACAGCAGAGGAGCTCGCCCGCAGCAGATACGCGACGGACGAATGGAATTTTCGCCGTTAGGGGAGGCGAATGGGTGGGACGTTCGAGGGATGCTTCCGCATTACGTAGGAATTTTTAACGGTGCGACGCGGTAGGACGACCGTCTTTGATGGGATGCTATCGTGTTGAACAGAACTGATTTGGTCAAAAAAAGCACTCACGCTTGTTTCCTGCGCGAGAGCCTTTTCTATGGCAGCAAGCCGTAATCGGCAAGAACTCGTTCAAAATACCCAGTCGTTTACGTCGCTGTGGCGGAAGCAAATATTTCAGCTTCAAACAATGCCTGCAGCCGTTTGACGAGCGATCCGATTTCGCCGTTCCCGACCGGAACGCCATCGAGTTTGACGATCGGCATGATCTCGGATACGGTGCCGGTCAGGAACAGCTCGTCGGCAGATTGCACGAATGCCGTATCGAAAGCGACTTCGTGTACGCCAATCCCGTTTTTCGCGGCAAGCGAGATGATCGTTTGCCGCGTAATGCCGTGAAGGATGAGATTGGTGGCAGGATGGGTGTACAGCTCGCCTTGCTTGACGGCGAACAGATTGGCTGCACTGCATTCAGTGACGATGCCGTCACGGTGCAGGATGCAATCGTTGGCGCCGGCTTTCTTCGCTGTTTCCTTTGCCAGTACGGCACCTAACAGGTTGAGTGATTTGATGTCGCACATCAGCCAGCGCAGGTCCGGAACGAGAGCTGCCGTAATGCCGTGTTGCAGCTCTTGTACGGGGCGTGCCTTTTGCCGGGCGAAGGCAGTGATGACGGGCTTTAGGGGATTTGCGGGAACGTCGTGCTGGCGTGGCGCCACGCCTCTGGAGATCTGCAAGTAAACGATGCCATCCGATGTTTGCAAAGCGTTTCGCCTGAGCAATTCCTCGCTAATCGCTCGCAGCTCGGCTTTGCTCCACGGAAGGGTGAGATTGATCCCCTCGGCGCTCCGGTACAGACGGGCAATGTGCTCGTCCCACTGGTACAGCACTCCGGCGTAGACACGAATCACTTCATAAATGCCATCGCCAAAATTGTAGCCGCGGTCTTCCGGTTGAATCACCGCTTCTCCGGTTTTTACCCAATTGCCGTCAACGTACAGCATGTCAATCCCCCACCGTATTAAAATTTTTCGACAAGACACAACATGTAGTATTGATTATAGAGAAATGTGCAAAAATTAAACAAGATATTGAATATAGGTAATGACCTATGGTATCGTTAAAGAACTACTTCTACAAGATAACAAAACAACTTGTGGGGGTCAATTTCTTTTAGCTGATAAGCGCATCCATTTTTCTTATCAGTAAGCAATTCATACATACCGTAAGAAATACTGGTTTGTCTTCATTATTTACCTTGGGGGAGGAATTAAGAAGCATGGCACGTTCTTCTGCAACTGCACGTTTAGAGGGTTTAAGTGAAAAGATTTTTTTGGACAGGTATTCGCTGAAAGACCTTGATTATAAAAACACCAAAGTCGGTGACACCGTCCTGGTGCTGACCAAAGACGATCCGCGCTTTCCGCAAAAGGAAGTCGGCGAAGTCACGGCAATCGAAGGCAGCCGCGTCAAAGTGAAGCTGAGAAGCGGGGAAGAGGTCGAGAGCATTCTGGAACGGACGACGCGTCCGCTGGAACCAACGCCCGATGCACTTTGGGACAGGCTGGCCAAGGCGATCGCCAGCGTCGAGCAGACGCCGGAAAAACAAGCGGAGTGGACCGGGAAGTTTCGCGAGCTGCTCGACGACTGGAAGCTCGTACCGGGCGGTCGGATCGCAGCAGGCGCGGGAGCAAGCGACGAGCTGACGCTGTTCAACTGCTACGTCATTCCCTCGCCCAAAGACTCTCGCGGCGGCATTATGGACACGCTCTCGCAAATGACGGAGATCATGTCGCGTGGCGGCGGAGTCGGAATTAATCTGTCCAGCCTGCGTCCGCGCCGGGCATTAGTCCGCGGCGTCAACGGCTCATCCAGCGGCTCCGTCTCCTGGGGCGGACTGTTCAGCTACACGACCGGCCTGATCGAGCAAGGCGGTTCCCGTCGTGGGGCGCTGATGCTGATGATCAACGACTGGCATCCTGACCTGCTGGAGTTCATCACCGTCAAGCAGACGATGGGGCTTGTGACCAATGCGAATCTGTCCGTCTGCCTGTCCAACGGCTTTATGAAGGCGGTCAAGGAGGACCTCGAGTGGGAGCTGGTGTTTCCCGATACGACCGACCCCGACTACGAAGAGCTGTGGGACGGCAATCTGAAAAAATGGCGGGATGAGCTGGGCAAACCGGTAAAAGCGTACAAAACTGTGCGGGCCCGCGACGTCTGGCACACGATTATCGAGTCCGCCTGGAAATCGGCCGAACCGGGCGTGGTCTTTATCGAATACTACAATGACATGTCCAACAGCTGGTACTTCAACCCGATCATCTGCACCAATCCGTGCGGCGAGCAAGGCTTGCCGGCGTGGGGCGTCTGCAACCTGTCGGCGCTCAATCTGTCCAAATTCGTCGCTGACGGCGAAGTGGAGTGGGACAAGCTGGCTACGGCAGTACGCTACTCGACGCGCTTTTTGGACAATGTCATCGACGCTACACCGTATCACTTCGCCGAAAACGAAGCGAACCAAAAGAGCGAGCGCCGCGTCGGTCTCGGTACGATGGGCCTGGCGGAAATGCTGATTCAGCTGAAAATCCGCTACGGCAGCCCTGAGTCACTGGTCTTCTTGGACAAGCTCTACAACTTTATCGCGCGTGAAGCGTATCTCGCTTCGACGGAAATTGCCGCGGAGAAAGGCAGCTTCCCGCAATTTGACCGCGACAAGTTCCTGATGAGCGGCTTTATGAAGCAGTTTGACGATGAAGTGCGAAATGCCGTCTATGAAAAAGGCATCCGCAACGTTACGCTGTTGACGCAAGCGCCAACCGGCTCGACCGGCACAATGGTCGGTACGTCGACGGGGATTGAACCGTTTTACGCGTTTGAATTCTTCAGGCAGAGCCGCCTTGGCTACGACAAGCAATACGTCCCGATTGCCAAGCAATGGCTGGACGCCCATCCGGGAGAGGAGCTGCCCGATTACTTCGTCACCGCCATGACGCTCTCGGCCGAAGACCACGTGCGGGTGCAAGCGGCGATTCAAAAATGGGTGGACTCGTCGATCAGCAAAACCGCCAATGCGCCGCACGACTTTACGATCGAAGACACCAAACGCCTGTACGATCTGGCCTTTGACCTCGGCTGCAAAGGCGTGACGATCTACCGCGATGGCAGCCGCGATGTGCAAGTGTTAAATGTGAGCGACGAGAAGAAAGCGGACGAGGCCAAGTCGGCAGAGGAAACCGCCCCTCCGGAAGAAAAGGCGCCTGCGTTGCCCGTCCAGGCGAACGCGACCTCGGCGAAAAACTACAACAAGCGTCCGAAGAAGCTGAGCGGCGCTACGTATAAGATGAAAACGCCGCTCGGCAAAGCGTACATTACGATCAACGACATCGACGGTGCGCCGTTTGAAGTGATCGTCAACGTCGGCAAAGCGGGCAGCGACGTCTTCGCCATGTCGGAAGCGCTCGGTCGCGTCTCTACGCTCTTCCTCCGCTTTGGCGAGCTGCCGGACGGCAACAAGGCGCGTCTTTTGATCAAGCATCTAAAAGGAATCGGCGGTTCGGGCGCTGTCGGCTTTGGCGCCAATCGCGTCGAGTCGATTCCGGATGCGGTAGCAAAAGCGCTGGAAATGCACCTCGACGGCGAAGACGAGTCGGCCTCGGTGGCCGCTTCGGGTTACTCTCAAGGCAAAGGCGGTGGGAATCAGATCACGGCCTACGAGGATGAGTATCATTCGCTCGATGCCCCCGATCTCTGCCCGTCGTGCGGAGCCGCTACGCTGATGCCGCAAGAAGGCTGCAAGACGTGCACGAGCTGCGGGTATTCGAAGTGCAGCTAAGGATTGCATGCGGGTCACTACAAGAGAAAATTGTGATTTTTCATCTCAGGTGAGAAAAACTTTCTTCGGCGGTCAGCCGCTGTAGCGCGGGAATGGACAGAAAGTAACGGTCAAGCAGAAGCCCCGCCCCGCCAAACGTCCGGGCGGCGGCAAACGCTTGATCGATCAGTTGCACGACGTGGGACGCCTGCCGTTCCCCGGACGGGGCCCCCAGCGGAAGATCGCTTTCACCCCGTCCTTCTTTTGTTTGCTTCATACCGTCGCCAACAAGCACGACACGATCGCGCACGTATAGGAGCGGAGCTGTCCTGCCAACGACCTTTACCCAAACCAAACGTAGCGATTTGAGCGACCAGGCTGAGGAGCGAAAGAAATGGATGATGGACGCAAATCGGGTACACTGCTCCTGTAACCCTTTCAGCGATCTGCTCTTGTTTCTGGCGTGGGAACCGCTAGGATATCACAGAATCGCTCGATTGGGTTATTTTCCTGTGCAACGATTTTTCGACAAGAACTTTTCACGGTCCAGTTAGGTTACATTTATATATTTTAGAAAGGAAGATCGGTCAAAAGAAGATAAGACCGCCTGCAAATTTTCTTTAATCGTGATCCCTAAATCATTCACCAGATGTTTCTCCATTCGATTGAGTAGGTTTTTCGTTTGTGAAGTCATATTCGTTTCAAGTAACAATTGAAGATATTCATAATATATATTCTCTTCATACGGATCCTTGTTTAGAAATTTCTCGAAATATTCGATGCTTCTCAATTGGTCCTGTTGATCCCAATAATAATGCGCCAATTTTCTTAGAATCGTTAAATATTGAAAACGTAATTTTTCTCGCTCAGCTTCTAAAAAGGACTCATACGGATACTCCTCAAAATAATCCCCTTGATATAATTTTTCAGCCCTTAGCAGATGATCGACTTGAAATGAATTGGATTCAAGAGCGGAATTACTTAGCATATGAAACTCTTCTACATCTAGTCGAATATCTGTTGAATGAAATGTATAATGAGTGTCAGAACGGGTGATAAATCGGGATAATTTTCCGGAATCTAAATCTGGTTCTAAAGCTTTTCTTAATATGGCTAGGGCAACATTAAATTGATTGCGAATTAAATCAAAAGGACCATCCTCAAACAAATGATCAAATATGATGTCTTTATCTACTTTTTGATTCCTGTGCGTAATAAAAAACTGGAGTAACCGAAGGCTCGATTTCCGTTTGATAGGGATGATTTTACCATCTTTCATAAGGTGAAATTTCCCAAGCACGTGAATGGTTATCGTCGAATCTTGTATTCGCTCAATAATATCTATTGATTGTATTTCTGGATAGGTAAGTTTTTTAAGCAGCCATTCATACCCTTGCTTATTGCAAATGTCAACAAATTGCTTTACCTTGCGAGATTCCTCTTTGGAATTACCAATACATCGATATAACTCAATTTGTGCATAAATAACCAGCGCCTTGTAGTAAAGAAAAGGATCAAGGGCATCTAAAGCCTTCGAGAGGTAATTTTCAGCTTCTTTCCACTGTTGATTTTTCAGATAACATTGCCCCAATTCTAGGCAAGACCAACCAATATCGAACTCGATTCCATAATGGTCAGAGACTTCAACAGCCTTCAGTGCCCACTCTATTGAACGAGGGTAGTCCTTATTCATTCTGAATATTTTGCTCATGCTACTGTAATAAAAAAATAATTGAGATGGATCATATTTATTCGTTAACTCAATGGCTTGATGAATAAAAGGCTCGGCCTTAGTGAAATCTCCCTCTTCTAAATAAATGGAGGCGATGGTGTCAAGAGCATGTGGCTGCACATACTTTATTCCATATTTTTCGGAAATATATAATGAACGTCTGGCGTATTGTTTTGCATTTTCAAATTCACCCAAATTTTTACAAACATCACCAAGCAAGTTCAGATTCCAAGCTGTCAAAGTAAAATCATGGAGAGATAAAGAGTTCTCTAACGATTCTTCTAAGAGGCTTTTAGCCTGAAAGAAATCTCCCTTAAACAGATATATGCCGGCAAGCCGGTGTTGAAGATGTGTATGCCATAGCAGGTCCTTTCCTTCTTTTGATTTCGCGATACCTTCATCGAAAAGAGGTATGATTTCCTCAAAAATAGCTGGGATACAACGCATAAGGAAAAAACTGGTAATGACTAAGTGGAGGTCAGGCGAAGAATTCTCCAGCACTTCGTCCAGCATAGTCATAAGCTCAGTGGGGTTGTATCGGTCTTTTAGTATTCTTATTAATTCCAGCGCGTGGGTATAATTTTTCCCCATCATATGATGGGCAAACGAATGGAAAAATCTATGCTGGCTTTCATAGATACGAGCGATGTGAATGTGATCATCTTCAAACGAATTATTTTGTGATACCCTTTTCATATCTTGATAAAGAAATTGTCGAAATAAAGGATGATAACAAAACCGCTCATGCTCGCTTTTATAAATAAATAATTGTTGCTGGACAAGGAGTTCCAAAATTTCCTGTGCTTGTTGAATGCCTAAAAATTCATTAATGACATGGGGATTTAATTCTGTCAGCAAACTGGTTTTATGCAAGAATGTTTGTATTTCAGAAGGCTGTGAATTCATAATGTGAGTCCCTAGATATTCAAAAATATCACTCACCACCGGAAAATTGGCCCAGAAATGAGCTTTATCATCCTTGTTCGTATTTTCAAGGATATTGAGAATAAGTTGGTAGCTAGCAGGCCAGCCATCTGTTTTTTGATAGATTAAATCGATCTCATGGTCAGTAAGATTAGCTTGTTGAAACTCTTGGAAGAAATCGAAAGTTTCAGATTTTGTAAACGCTAAGTCTGCTGTTTTCAATTCCTTGTATCGTCCACTCAGTTTTAATTTGACAGGAGATAACGTAGGGCGAATGTGACTTAACATGATAAAGGTAACCATGGGAGAAGCATTAGCTACTAATTGGTTAAGGATAGATTGAATTTCCTGACTTTGGTCAATACAGTGGAAATCGTCGAAAACGATAAACAATGGCTCGGTAATGGAAGATAAGATTACTGTCAAAAAGTCCAAATCTTCATTAACCTTTTCGGGAGTTACAACGTAGTCAGCATCTAAACGAGAAACGCTTCTTGATAAACCTGCTTTCAGATAGGTAAGGAAGACGTGTGGAAATCTGTCTCTATGATCTAATTGGTACCATACTGTTGGAATTTCCCTTTCCTTCACATAACTGGAAATAAAGGTAGTTTTTCCGTAACCGCTTTCACTAATCAATGAAAGGATTGATATTTTGTGATGATCATCTAAAACAGAAAATAAGCGACTACGAATCAGATAAGGAGAGTAATCAGGAATTACTAGTTTTCTTTCAAACACGTGCATGGATCATTCTCCTGACTATAAAAAATTTATTCTGATTCCACTTTAAATGTACAGGGACCTATTTTGCACTTACTATATCATTTTTATAAATGAATGTTAAGAATTCGTAATCTGGAAAGGAAGGCCACCAAGCGAAAGCGCGGCAGGCGAAGGAAATAATAAAAAAGGGTCTCTCATTTGGCATAGTCGTCACACGTGGGCCAGTTTCCTTAAGAGTGGGGAGACTGGCTGTTTTATTGGTCCTGATCCACATCGCTCGATTCATCATCGCTCCACCTTTTCATTTTCTTGACGAGTGTCGAATGATCGACGCCCAGCTGCTCAGCAGCTTTTCGCAGCGAAGGATGCTTTTGCATCGTCTCCAAAATGATCCGCTGTTCAAACCGTTCCACGCGCTGCTTTAAGGTAAGGGCGGCAGCGGGAAGGGTCTGGTCGGATATGTGCGGCGGGAGATCGTGCGGCTCAATCGTTTGCGAGGGTACAGAGACGATCATGCACTCCATCAGGTTCTTCAGCTCTCGCACATTCCCGGGCCAGTGGTAGCTCGTCAGTATTTTTTTCGCCTCCGCTGAGAGGTATTTCTCGATATGATACAGCTTGGCGTAGTAGTTGAAAAAATGCTCAAGCAGCGCTTCCACGTCCTCTCCCCGTTCGGCCAGCGGCGGGATGCGGATTTCCACGACTTGCAGGCGGTAATACAGATCCTCGCGAAATCTCCCTTGCCGAATCAGCGCTTGTAAATCCTGGTTGGTCGCGGAAATGATGCGGATATCCAGGTTGCGGACGAGGTTCCCGCCAAGCCGCTGCACTTGTTTTTCCTGTAGCACCCGCAGCAGCTTGACCTGCAGGGACAAGGGAATTTCCCCGATCTCATCCAGCATGACCGTGCCTTTGTCGGCGAGCTCCAGCAATCCCAGCTTTCCTTCCTGCCGCGCTCCCGTAAACGCCCCTTTCTCGTAGCCAAACAGCTCCGATTCGAGCAATTGCTCGGGAATTGCCCCGCAGTTTACTTTGATAAACGGCTTGTCCTTGCGATCGCTTAGCGAGTGGATGAGATTGGCAATCACTTCTTTGCCTACACCGGAGGGACCGGATAACAGAATGCTTGTCGGGTATGGAGCCACTTGGCCGACCTTGGTGATGATCTGCTTCATCGGTTCACTTTGAAAGACGACGTGGTCTGAGCTCCCACCCAGGCGAAAGGTGTAGCGATTGTGATTGATCCCGGAAAAGCGCTGAGCTTTTATTAATTCCTGCTTCATTTCGTTCAGTTGCGTGATGTCGCGGACACTGGTCACGACCAGTTCAATCTCGCCGGAGTCGTTCAGGTAGGGATTGCCGGTGCAAATGACATCTTTTTTTCCGCCGAGCCGCTGCAGGATGGAGACGCGTTTTTTCTCCGCCAGGACCAGGAGGGAGACGGACTGATCGAAGTAGCCTTCCTTCGTCAAATCAGCCATGTGGTGACCGATCAGCTCTTCCCGTTTGAAGCCGGACAGCTCCTCGTACGCAGAGTTGACCAGTATCGTGATGCCTTGCTTATCGACGACGTAGATCCCGTCGGTTGAGCCTTCGATAATCGCCTCCATCTGTTTGGAGAGCGTGTGATAGTATTCCATTTCGGAAATATCCTGAATGACGCCAATGGCTCCAACCAATTCATTGTCCTGGTAGAGAGGGGTGCGGTTCACCATGCACTGTCTTCCGGCAATCTCCATTTTGACGCCGATCGTACTTTCTCCGCTTTCCAATACTTTGGGAATCTGCGTGTTGGGAATGAGATCGCCGATATAGACGCCTTTCCACTGCTCGTCCCGGATTTGCAGCAGCTCTTTGGCAGCGGCATTCAGCTGCAGGATGTTGCTGTGTTGATCGACGACGATGACTCCGTTGTGCATCGAGGAAAAAATGCTCTCCCAAATCGAAGGGTTAATCACGAACTAAGCCTCCTTGCCGATTGAAATGGCTGGTGAAATTTAGCACCGAGTGGTGAAATGATTCACCGTTCAATATTCGCCAAGCGCCACGTACTCTCCTGTGTGTTTGGTGAAAATTTTCACCGGGAAAACGTGGTGAGGCTGCAGAGCGGCGGTTCTCCGCGCTTTCCCTGCTTGGCATAGGGATTGCAACAGTTGCTCTGCGAGTCCAAATCCAAGGAGGAGCTTACACATGTCAAATATCGTGAAACCGCATCCAAAGCTGTACGTCATGGACAATGGCCGTATGAGAATGGATAAAAACTGGATGATTGCGATGCACAATCCGGCGACACTGCTCGAACCGAACAAGCCCACAGAATTTGTCGAATTTCCCATCTATACGGTGTTAATCGATCATCCGGAAGGCAAAATCCTCTTCGATACCGCGTGCAACCCGCAGTCGATGGGGCCAATGGGACGCTGGGCAGAATCGACACAGCAGATGTTTCCCTGGACTGCGAGTGAAGAGTGCTATCTGCACAACCGCCTGGAGCAGCTGAAAGTAAGCCCGGAGGAGATCAAATTCGTCGTCGCCTCCCATCTGCACCTCGACCACGCCGGATGTCTGGAGATGTTTACCAACGCGACGATTATCGTGCATGAAGACGAATTGAACGGCACGCTGCAAAGCTATGCCCGCAACCAGAAGGCAGGTGCGTACATTTGGGCGGACATCGATGCCTGGATCAAAAACAACCTGCAATGGCGTACCGTCAAGCGCAACGAGGACAATCTCGTGCTGGCCGAAGGAATCAAAGTGCTCAACTTTGGCAGCGGACATGCGTGGGGCATGATCGGACTGCATGTGCAGATGCCGGAGACGGGGGGAATTATCCTCGCTTCGGATGCAATTTACACAGCGGAAAGCTTTGGTCCGCCGATTAAACCGCCGGGGATCATTTACGACTCGCTGGGCTATGCCAACGCCGTCGAGAAAATACGCCGCCTGGCCAAGGAAACCGATTCGCAAGTCTGGTTTGGACACGATCCGCAGCAGTTTGCCGGCTTCCGCAAATCAACCGAGGGACATTACGAATAAGCGAGGAGGACGATCAGGGTGAATGTCGCCAAATTGGTTTTTACCCCGCTTAGCTACACCGGGTGGGGAGCATTGCAGCAATTGTTGCCTGAAGTGAAGCGGTACAATCCGCGAAAAATTCTCGTCGTTACCGATCCGGCGCTGGTGAAGCTCGGTCTGGTCGAAGCCGTCATCGCCCCGCTGCGGGAGCAGGGGTATCCGGTCGAGATTTATTCCGATGTCGTACCCGAACCGCCGCTTTCGACCGGTGAGAAGCTCGTGGCCTTTGCCCGTGAAGGAAAATTCGACCTGGTCATCGGCGTCGGTGGGGGAAGCGCGCTGGATTTGGCCAAGCTGGCTGCTGTCATGGCTGTGCATGAAGGACCGGTAGCTGAATACCTGAACCTGACCGGCAAGCGAAGTGTAACGGCAAAAGGTCTGCCGAAAATTCTCATTCCGACTACTTCGGGGACGGGTTCGGAAGTGACGAATATTTCCGTCCTCTCGCTGGAGACGACGAAAGATGTCGTCACCCACGATTATCTCCTGGCCGACGTAGCGATCGTCGACCCCGAGTTGACCGTATCCGTTCCACCGCGCGTGACAGCGGCTACGGGCATAGATGCGCTGACACATGCGATCGAGGCGTACGTCTCGGTAAATGCCAGTCCGGCAACAGACGGTCTGGCTCTGCAAGCGATTCGCCTGATTGGCCGCTCGTTGCGCAAAGCTGTCAGGCAGGGTGCGGATCGCGAGGCGAGGACGGACATGAGCAACGGCAGCTACCTCGCCGGACTCGCATTCTTCAACGCCGGTGTGGCAGGAGTCCATGCCCTTGCCTACCCGCTCGGCGGTCAGTTCCACATCTCCCACGGCGAATCAAACGCCGTGCTGCTGCCGTATGTGCTGGGCTACATCCGCAAAAGCTGCTCCAAGCGCATGGGCGATATTCTCAACGCGCTGGGCGGGAACAGCCAATACCTCTCGGAAACAGAGGCGTCCTGCAAATGCGTGGAGGAGCTGCAGCGATTGGTCGCCGACGTCGGCATCCCGCAAACGCTGGGCGGATTTCACATCCCGCAAGCTGCACTGGAAAGCCTCACACAGGCTGGCTTGCAGCAAAGGCGCCTATTGGCGAGAAGCCCGCTCCGGTTGCTGGAAAAAGACATTCGCCGCATCTATCAGGCTGCTTTTGACGGTGTCGTAGCAGAAGCGGAATAACAGGATAAGGTAGAGACCCTGACATTGCCGAAATGACAGGGTCTCTTTTGGCATTGGGTGAACGTCTCTTACTTGTGGAGGTGGATGGATTATATCTGAAGAGGCAGGGAAAAGGAAAAAAAGGCAAGCTTGACTCAAACGTGGAGTAAGTAATTGTTGAATTTTTGTAATCGTCTGGTAAGTTACATGCTTTACTATTTGACCATAGCCTGAATTTTTTAAAAAGGCGATGCTACAGGAAGCATGGTATCGCTTACATCTGATGGACATGGGAGGAGGACGAGTAGGGTAATTCGATAGGCGAAGTGTAATTGTGACTGAGCTGCAATGGGAAACGGAGAAGGAATCACAACTGTCTTGGCCACATACGGAGCATTCGTGGTAGTAACGGATATGAATGAGTAGGCCTTACTGAACACACAGTCAAGCAATGTAAAGATGACAGAATGGAGGACTAGGATGAAGAACGGAAACGTATATCCATATATTCCGAATACAGCCCCTCAAACAAGAGCTGAAATGATGGGGGAAATTGGCATCACTGATGTTGAGCAGCTGTTTGAAGTAATTCCTGAGCATTTACGATTCAAAGGTCTGCTGAATTTGCCTGAACCAATGCTTGATGAATATTCCGTCCGCAGACATACGGAGAGGTTGTTAAGCAAAAATCTGAATGCCAATGAATACGCGTGTTTTCTTGGTGCGGGGTGTGCTCCTCATTTTGTTCCAGCCGTCGTTGACGAAATTATTACGCGAGGGGAAAATGTAACGTCATTTGCCGGCTCTTCGATGTGTAATCATGGCTTATTTCAAACCATGTTTGAGTTTCAGAGCCAAATGGGCGATCTGTTGGAAATGGATTTCGTCGGGCCGCCGATGTTTGATAGCACTGTTGCTGCAGGTCATTCGTTACGGATTGCAGTGCGCGTGACTGGGCGAAAAAAAGTAATTTTGGCAAAAAGCGTTAATCCAGAAACGCAAATGATGGTAAGCAACTATTTGAAGGGAACGGACGAAGATTTTGCTGAGATCATGTATGCTGCGTACGATCCGAAAACCGGATTGATTGATCTGGTTGACCTAAAACAGAAACTCTCTACTGAGGTTGCGGCTGTTCTCATCGAGAACCCTACATTCTTTGGAGCGATTGAAACACAGGCAGCAGAAATCGGAAAGCTTGCTCGCGAATACGGAGCGGAGTTTATCGTCTATACAGACCCGATCTCACTAGGCGTAATGGAACCGCCCGTTACGTATGGTGCTAGCATGGTAGTAGGCGACCTTCATTCTCTTGGCTTGCATATGTCGGCAGGTGGTGGTGTGGCTGGTTTCGTCGGTTTACCAGATGATCCGAAATACGTGGGCAAATATAAGGATACGATTTATTCCATCTGTGACACCCTGGTCGAAGGGGAGCTCGGATTTTATTCTGCCAATTATATGAATTCCGCCTATGGTTCACGCGACAAGGGAAATGATTTTACAGGAACGGGAGCAAGCCTTCATGGTTTGGCGGCAGGTGTATATCTTTCATTGATGGGGCCGCAAGGAATGCTGGAAGTTGGCAATACGATCATGAAAAAAGCACAGTACGCTGCCAGAAAACTCGGACAAATTCCTGCCGTACAGATTCAATTCACAGGACCGTTTTTCAAAGAATTCGTGGTCAATTTCAATCTGACAGGCAAGACGGTAGCAGAGATCAACAAGCAACTGCTGGCAGCGAGAATCTTTGGCGGGAAGGATTTATCTGCATCGTACCCTGAATTGGGGCAATGCGCTCTTTATTGTGTAACTGAAATTCACACACAGGAAGAGATTGATCATCTTGTTAGTACCATTGCTCAAATTGTCGGTTAAAACACGGATTATTCGTGGTAAAAACTCTTGGACGGAAAGGATGAGAAGTGGATGGCAAAATTGAGAAATTTTCGCGAAGCAAAGTGGGATGAAGAGCTCATCCATGAACTAAGTGTGGCGGGTGAAAGAGGTGTACTGGTTCCGCAACCGGAACAAGCTGTTGATAAAGAACCCGGACCTGCCGTTCTTGGCATGTTGGGACGAAAAAATGCTCCCGCATTGCCGGAAATAAATCAATTGAGGGTAGTCCGGCACTATATGCGCTTGTCTCAGGAAATACTTGCGGTTGACAACTCGATTGCGTTCACATTTGGGACGGCAACCATGAAATACAATCCAAAGGTACAGGAACATGTGGCAAACCGTAATCCCGGGATCACCCAGGTACATCCCCATCAGGAACCGGAAACCATGCAAGGGCTTTTGGAGATTTATTACCACATGGAACAGTTCATCAAAGAGATTTCGGGAATGGATCGAGTTTGTTTACAGTCTGGTGCAGGAGCCGTAGCCATCTATACAGGGGCATCGATCATGCGGGCTTATCATCAGTCCAGGGGGGATCATCAGCGAATCGAGATTATTACCTCCCAATTGTCCCACCCTACGGATGCAGCTAGTCCGGCAACGGCTGGATATAAGGTAATTAACATCATGCCAGGTGATGATGGCCTACCGGATCTTGAAGCTGTGAAAGCAGCTCTATCTGAGCGAACGGCAGGTATTGTTATCACGAATCCGGAAGATTCGGGAATTTTCAACGGAAAGATTGATCATTTTACAAAGGCTGTTCACGAAGCCGGGGGGCTGTGCTTCTATGATCAGGCGAATGCCAATGCGATCCTCGGAATCTCGCGTGCGAAAGAAGCGGGTTTTGACATGTGCTTCTTCAACCTGCACAAGACGTTTTCAGCGCCAAAGGGAGGCTTCGGGCCAGGAGCCGCTGCGCTCGCGGTTCGTGAGTTTTTGCTTCCATTCTTGCCGGTGCCAAGGGTCGAGAGGATTGGTGATAAATATACACTGGACTACGATTGCCCGGAAAGCATCGGACGTGTACGTTCCTTCTTTGGAAACGCGCCGGGTGTACTGAAGGCGTACATGTGGATTCGACAGCTTGGCGCTGAAGGCTTGAGAGAAGCAGCGATTACTTCTGTATTGAACAGCAACTACCTGCAAAAACAGGTGGAGAAAATCCCGGGTGTCGTCATCCATTACGACGAAAAGCGCCGCTTGGAACAGGTGCGGTATAGCTGGCAAAAACTGAAAGAAGATACCGGAGTGGGAACGATTCAGGTGATGCAGCGAATGATGGACTTCGGAATTCCTGACTACTTCCCTTCCCATTCCCCGTGGATTGTACCAGAGCCGTTTACCCTTGAACCATGTGAAAGCTATAACAAGGATGACCTGGATGAAGTGATTGCTGTGTTGAGCCAGTGCTCCAAGGAGGCTTACGAAAGCCCGGAGATATACGATCAGGTGCCGCCGTTTAACTGTGCAACCCGCTGTGTACAGATTTCAGCCGGTCCGAACGCGGATAAATCAGTAAAAGTAACGAACGATATCATGTACAGAAAGACCGAGGATCAAGTCGTCATCGCCACCTATCGCAAGTATAAAAAGCTAGCAGATAACGTTCCGCATACCTAAGAAAAGGGTGGGGAAACAACAGCATCGACTAGATTACGAGCTTATGTGGAGTTAATATGCCCCTCAAACTGGGGGGGTTTGTTTCCTCTTGTTTTAAACCGTAGACGGTGGTTCCGAAAAGATCCATACAGAAAAAAGGGGATTGAGTAAATGACGAGAACAGATCCACCTGTTACGTTTCAACGGGTACTCTCATTAAAACATCTGGTGTTTTTCGGGATGGCTTTTATGGCACCTTTTGCCATATTTACGATGTATGGTGTGGTTACACAAGCTACAAAAGGCATGCTGCCAGCTGCGTACCTCATCGCCATGATCGCGATGTTGTTTACAGCGTATAGTTACGGACAAATGGTCAAAGCATACCCAATCGCAGGTTCGTCCTTTACTTATACGCAAAAGTCGATTCACCCCAATGTCGGTTTTCTGGTAGGTTGGTCTATCTTACTGGATTACTGCTTAGTGCCCATGATTGTTGTTTTAATTGGCGGCTTTACCCTTGCTGATCTGTTTCCTGCAGTTCCTGCCACCGTTTGGACGTTACTGTTAATCATCATTATAACAATGATTAACATATTTGGAATTAGTGTAACGGCGAAAGTAAATATCCTGTTAGTCTTGTTCCAGTTTTTAGTCCTTGCTATTTTTATAGGATTATCGATCAAAGGAATTTTACAAGAGAATCGTTCTGTGAACTTCACACTACCGTTTTTTAACCCTAATTATGTGTTTTCCAATCTGATGTTAGGCGTAGCGATAGCCTGCCAGTCTTTCTTAGGATTTGACGGGATCACAACCCTCTCCGAAGAAACGATTGAGCCAAAGAAAAACATCCCCAGAGCCATTTTTCTTGCAGCCTTGATCACAGGTACAGTGTTCATTATTGTCGGGTATCTTGGGCACTTGATTTATCCAGACTATACTAGATTTCCCAATCCCGATACGGCGGCGAATGAGATCATCAAGTATATAGGAGGAAACTTGTTTTCGACTTTTTATACGGCGGTTCTCTTGCTGATGATATTATCAGTTGGGACTGCTAGTCAGGTAGGAGCATCCCGGGTGCTGTACACCATGGGGCGGGAAGGCTTGCTTCCAAAACGATTCTTTTGCTATTCCCATCCTAAGTATAAAACCCCGTCTTTGAATATTATTTTAATCGGGATTATTGCCCTGTCATCACTTCTTATGAATTTAGTCACTGCGGCGTCGTTGATTAATTTTGGTGCTTTTTTCGCCTTTACCTTTGTGAACGTATCCGTTATTACCCATTACTATGGAAAGGAAAGAAGGCGTTCTCTTAAAGAAACCATACGCTATCTCATTCTGCCGATGATGGGAGCTATCATAACGATTGGACTCTTAAACAGTTTAGACACGCTTTCCAAGACTGTTGGATGCCTTTGGCTAGTGTGTGGATTCATTGTTCTCTTGTTTTTAACCAAAATGTTCAAACAAAAACTACCGGAATTAAAAATGGATGATACAGAACGAAATGAAAAATTGATAGATGAAAAACTGGCAGTTTCAAAATAATAACTTTTAATGGAGGAGACTCTATGTTTTCTTTGGAAGGGAAAGTAGCAGTTGTGACAGGTGGAGGTTCCGGGATTGGGCTTGCAGTTGTGCAACGGTTTGCACAGGCGGGCGCGAAGGTCGTTATTGCTGACATGAAGGATCAGACGCAATTGGCCGACGATATCGGCGGCTTGTTCGTCCAAACCGACGTTTCCGTTGAAGAAGATGTGAAGTCATTGATGCAAAAGGCGGCGAGTGTTTACGGAAAGATCGACATTGTTATCAATAATGCAGGTATCATGACAAGCGAATTACCGATTCAAGAAGAACAGGCGGCAGACTTTACGAAAATGTTTAACGTCAATACTTTAGGTGTTTTTTTCGGCATGAAGCATTCGGTTGGCTATATGAAAGATGGCGGCGCGATAGTGAATACGGCATCGGCCGCAGGAATTACGGGTGTCGCCAATTACTCAGCCTATGCAGCATCCAAATGGGCGGTAGTCGGGATTACGAAAGTTGCTGCGATTGAATTCGGACCGCTTAATATACGGGTAAACTGCATTTGTCCTGCATCAGTGAATACCCCGATGCTTGCTAGTCAACCCGGTGTAGAACTGGAGACATTGGTTAGTTCAACAGGAGCGCCATTAGGTCGAATCTCCCAACCGAAGGATGTTGCGGCACTTGTCCATTTCCTCGTTGCGGAAGATTGCGACATGGTGACGGGGCAAGCAATTGCAATTGATGGTGGTGGCACCGCCGGATACAGCATTGCAATTGGCGAAATTTTGGCTCAGTCCATCCAAAGCAAGTAATCATAATCACCACCTATCGTAGGTACAAAAAGATTGCAGCAACCACGTCAGGGATGGGTGAAGAACCATGAAAAAATTAGGTGTAATCATTAATCCGATCGCGGGCATAGGTGGCCGGGCAGGATTAAAAGGAAGCGATGGCATTGAAACGCTGCGAAAGGCTCGGGAAATGGGAAGCGAACCCTTGGCTCCCACAAGGGCAATCCAGGCGCTGCAAGTGATACATGCAATCAAGGATGAGATTGAGACGATCACGTACCCAGGTGAAATGGGCCAAAGTGAACTGTGCGACGCCGGCTTTCAGCCCACCGTGATTGGCTTGATCAGGAAAGGGGAAACAACATCCAACGATACGATCAAAGCGGCGCAGGATATGCTGCAGGCTGGGGTAGACCTGCTGCTGTTTGCTGGCGGGGATGGAACTGCGAGAAATATTTATTCCGCTGTCGGGAATCAGTTGCCCGTTCTGGGCATCCCAGCTGGCGTGAAAATCCATTCTTCTGTCTATGCGATCAACCCACGAAGCGCGGGGAAAGCGGCAGTGCTCTTTTTGCAGGACCGCATTTCCCGACTTCGGGAAGCAGAAGTCATGGATATTGATGAGGCTGCATTTCGCCAAGGAAGGGTAAACGCCAAACTTTATGGTTACTTACAAGTCCCGCAAGCGGAAGACTACGTGCAAAATGTGAAATCAGGCGGCTATTGTGCTGCAGCGGACCTGAATGGGCTGGCTGCAGAAATTGTTGACAAGATGGAACCCGATACGCTATATCTCATCGGGCCGGGTACAACGACACGCTCTATCATGGAATTGCTCAGCATACCCAATACCTTGTTGGGGATCGATGCGGTGATGAACCGTCAATTGGTGGCAAGCGATGCAAATGAACGCCAATTGTGGGACCTGATCCAGGACAAAAAAGTAAAGATAGTCGTCACACCGATTGGCGGGCAAGGGCATTTATTTGGTCGTGGAAACCAGCAGTTGAGTCCTCGCATTATTCGGAAAGCAGGAAAAGAAAACATCCTGATCGTTGCGACCAAAGAAAAACTGCTGTTTCTTCCATCCTGCCACCTGTTGACTGATACGGGCGATCCTGATCTGGACGAGCATCTTACCGGATTTATGAAAACAGTTACGGGCTATGGAGAGCAAACAATCTGTCGAGTCGTGATGTAGGCCATCGGTCCATTCTCCAGTGCGGCAAAAGATCATGAAGACACATCTTGCTTTGCAAGGTATCACAAAACAGTATAAAAAGTAACAATCAGCGGTACTAACAGAAGAAGCAAAAATAAAATGGAAGAGGTGTTGCTAACATGTTGGACCCACGACTTACGAAATTGGCTGATGTACTGGTAAACTACTCTGCAAATGTGCAAAAGGGCGAGCATGTGTTGATAGATGCAACGGGAATCGATACACCTTTGGTAAAAGAACTTGTGAAGGCTGTACATAAAGCAGGTGGACACCCATTCGTAAACATGCGCGAAACCTCTGTACGTCGCCAGCTTTTATTAGAAGGGACGGAAGAACAGTTTAAGACCTGGGCTGAGATTGATAAATATCTGATTGAAAAAATGCAAGCAAGTATCATTATCGAGGGTGGACAGAACATCAACGAGCTGTCAGATGTACCCAATGACAAAATGATGCTGTTTTCTTCACTATACAAACCCGTTATGGCGGAGGCTTTCAAATCAAAATGGGTCTTTCTCCGATATCCGAATCCTTCTATGGCACAGTTGGCTAATATGAGTACAGAAGCGTTTGAAAATTTCTACTTTGATATTTGCACGATGGACTACGCCAAAATGGCAGCGGCGATGGAATCGCTGAAAAATTTGATGGACAAGACAGATCGCGTAAAAATCACAGGTCCTGGTACAGAGCTTACTTTCTCAATCAAAGGGATCCCTGCGATACCGTGTGCCGGTGTAAACAATCTCCCGGACGGAGAAGTGTTTACCGCTCCGGTTCGTGATTCTGTGAACGGTGTTATCACGTTTAACACACCATCGCCTTATCATGGATTTACGTTCGAAAACGTTCGACTGGAGTTTAAAGACGGGAAGATCATCAATGCGACAGCAAACGATACCGAGCGGATCAACAAAATTTTTGATACGGATGAAGGTGCCCGTTATGTAGGGGAGTTTGCAATCGGGGTGAATCCTGTAATTAGGGAACCTATGCAAGACATTCTGTTCGACGAGAAAATCGATGGCAGTTTCCATTTCACACCGGGTCGATGCTATGAAACAGCCGCAAATGGGAACGAGTCTGCCATTCACTGGGACATCGTGATGATCCAACGTTCAGAGTACGGCGGTGGAGAAATTTGGTTCGACGATCAACTGATTCGCAAGGACGGACGTTTCGTCATGCCAGAATTGGAAAAACTTAACCCGGAAAATCTGAAGTAGTTCAACGACGTGAATTCGACATTGAGGAAATCGATATTGTCATGAACAATGCCGGGATCATTATGCCTGAACAATTGCTTGGCAATGCGGAAGCCACAGACTATGAGAGACTCTATCAACTAATCCCGTTAGACGATTCGAATTTGAAGAAGGATGGAGGATTGATTTTGATTGGCACAACCGGCTACCTTGAAACGATCGCTTTCGCTTTTCCACGTTACTTTCTTCGGCCTTGCGTGCATGGCTCCGCTAGCGGTCTTTACCACCTACGGGATTGCCACACAGACGTCCCGAGGAATGCTGCCAGCCGCTTATATTTTTGCTTTACTTGCGATGCTTTTTACCGCTTATAGCTACGGCAGAATGGTAAGGGCGTATCCGATTTCCGGTTCAGCTTATACGTATACACAAAAATCAATCAATCCCCATCTCGGATTCATGGTGGGATGGGCTATGTTGATGGACTATTTGTTTGGGCCAATGATTAATTACTTGGTGGGAAGTCTCTATTTGTCGCTTTACTTTCCAAACGTACCGTTTTCAGTAGGGGTGATTGGACTTATTGTTCTTACCACGCTGATCAATGTGTTTGGGATCAAGCTGGCGACAATGTTCAATACCGTATTCGTCATTTATCAATTTTTAGTATTGATTGTTTTCGTTGCATTATCGATCAAAGGGATAATGGATGGCATGGGAACAGGTACGTTGCTCTCGGCAAAGCCATTTTTTAATCCTGATGTTCCACTAACCTCGATCATGGCAGGGGCCTCGTTACTGTGTTTATCCTTTCTCGGATTTGATGCCGTGTCGACCTTGTCAGAGGAAACAAAAAACGCAAACTACGTTATTCCAAAAGCAATCATGCTTGTTACCTTGATCGGTGGGGCCATCTTCATTTTCGTTTCCTATATCGGACATATGATTTATCCGGATTATGGATCATTCAAAAACCCGGATACCGCTGCCTATGAAATCATTAAATTTACCGGTGGTAATCTGTTAATTTCGATATTCGCGCCTGCTTCGCTCGTCGGCTGTCTGGCCTCCGGGCTCGCCTCACACAGTAGTGTCACCCGTCTTTTATACGCCATGGGACGTGACTCGATACTGCCGAAAAAGCTGTTTGGTTATATTCATCCCCGTTTTAAGACACCTGTTTTCAATGTCGTACTGGTCGGTTTCCTCTCGCTATCGGCGCTGTTCGTTGATCTGGTAACCGCTACTTCCTTTATCAATTTCGGGGCGCTTGTTGCCTGTACGTTTGTGAACCTATCCGTTATTGCCCATTACTTCGTCCGCAATCGCAGACGTTCTCCGAAAGAGATGCTCCTGTATCTGATTCTACCTTTGATTGGTGCGGGTTTTACGATTTGGCTCTGGACAAGTCTGGACATTCACTCCTTGATGCTTGGGGGAATCTGGGCTGCCTGCGGGCTCATTTACCTGGCATATTTGACAAAAATGTTTACCAAACGACCGCCTGAATTTACCTTCGATGAGGTTGAGAGGGACGAACAGATTGAGGCATAATCACGTTTGCGAACCAAAAGAAGAAAGGAATAATACCACAATCGCCGGGTTGAATGATAAGGGTTCGGCGCACACAAAGATGAATATGAGAATTTGTATTTGCAACTTCCTAATAGTTAAGGTGTGTTAATCTTAATGGAATTTTATTGAGAATAGTAAATACAAATTCCATGCTGTTATTATAACGATGACTATTAGCAATATAAATGCTACACTTACATTTTCTTTGTTCTGTTTTTTAGCAACTGAATAAAAGTATAATGAAATCCAAAGTAAACCTAGTTGTATTGCCACGCTAATTAAAAAAAGCAATTCTACCCACCACCATTGTTTCTGAAGAATTTTACCTATATTGGTAGAAAATTAGATTCGATCCATATAATAGACAACATCCTCATGTGCAGAATAGCAATTCCAAAGCTGATTAGCTATAGCAAGTGTAGCTCCAGCACCTACTGCAAGAGCAATGATTGTACTTGCTCCAAGTGTAGCGGGTGCAGCAGCAGCAACAGCAGCAGCAACAGCAGCAGCAACAGCAGCAGTAAATGCGGTTCCAGCCACAGTATAATAGGCTGCTTCGGCACTAATTAGTGCCTTTTCGGCAGTTCGATAATCGTTAAGGACACTTTGGTTAGAGCTCGTTTCCTAAACATTTCTGTTGTGATTTCCATCATAACAATTCCAAAACTTTTTAGTTTCACTAGGATTTATGAAGTAATATTTGTAAATAGTATACTCTGAATCCCACCAACCAGAGTACTCACTTTTCTTTTCAAAAACAGTGTAATGGTCGACGGATTGATCCCCCTTTGCTTCCGGAATGGAGCAAACGCTGTATTAAGCTCACCAAAACACCGAAGTGATCGGGTCAGCCTGTTGAAAAACTTCAACAGGCTGTTTTTTTGCAACCTCGCGCAAAGTCATTCGTATTACAGAGAGACAACCACATATCCGTACGTTCTGGAGGAGCCTGTCACCAAGGCCCTGCTATGTCTTTTGTAGCAGCCGTGGTTTGACAGGCTTCTTTTTGCATGCTTTTCCAGCACGTACACAAAATAGTTATCACAAAGGAGCGGGAAACCAACATGCTTATTTTCCAATTGGCCATTATCCTACTGGCTTCAAAAATCGCGGGTGACATCAGCGTCAAGCTCGGCCAGCCGTCCGTTTTGGGCAAGCTCTTGATCGGGATCGTTTTGGGCCCGACCGTTTTGGGAGTCGTCACACACACAGAAATCCTTGAAGAAATCAGTCAAATCGGGGTGATTCTGCTGATGTTTCTGGCAGGTCTGGAGACGGACAGCAAGGAGTTCGCCCGGACCGGGAAGGCCTCTGCCTGCGTGGGCGTTCTGGGCATCATCGTCCCGCTCGCTGTCAGCTACCTGACGGGAACGTTCGTCGGTCTCGCCCCGATGGAATCCGTATTTCTCGGACTGCTGCTCTCCGCGACAAGCGTCAGCATCTCGGTACAGGCGCTGAAGGAGATGGGCAAGCTACAATCGCGCGAAGGGACGACGATTCTCGGAGCTGCCGTCATCGACGATATTCTCGTGATCATTGCGCTGGCCTTCGTGATGAGCTTTGCTGGTGGAGAGGTCCATATAGGCACCGTCATTCTGAAAAAATTCATTTTCTTTGCCGTTGCCATCGTGCTTGCCTGGAGGGTGGTTCCCTGGGTCTTGCGGCGATTTGCGCCTTTGCGCGTTAGTGAGGCTGTGGTTTCGGCAGGGCTGATCATCTGCTTCCTGTTTGCGTATATGGCAGAACTCTCCGGAATCGCCGCCATGATCGGGGCGTACATTGCTGGCGTAGCGATCAGTCTCACGCAGTACAAGCATGAGGTGACGGAAAAAGCAGAGACGATCAGCTACTCGATTTTCGTTCCCGTGTTCTTCACTTCCATCGGCGTAACGGCAGGGTTTCAGGGAATCGGACAAAATAGTTGGCTCATCGTTGCTTTGAGTGTCATCGCGATCTTGACGAAGCTGATTGGCTCCGCGCTTGGCGCAAGAATGGCCGGTTTTGCCTGGGGCAACTCGCTCGGTATCGGTGCAGCGATGGTGTCCAGAGGGGAAGTCGCCCTGATCATTGCGTCCATGGGCCTGGAGGCAGGCTTGCTTGGCAGCAATATGTTTGCCGTAATTGTCGTCGTCGTTTTGGTTACGACCATCGTCACGCCGCCGATGATGAAGCTGTTCTTCAGACAGGGCCATAAGGGACAGCAGCAGGCGGCCTGAGCGGTCATGCTGCCGCGTTTATCGTTCGAAGCGGTAAAACTCAACCAGCTCTTAACAAATCAAGGGTTGTGAATGTGTACGTGCTAAACGTAGAATGGGAAGAGTGCAGATAAATAAGCGAGAAAAATTTAGCAAGTGGAGGGCAAAGCATGCGCTATCAATTGGTTGCGATCGATATAGATGGGACACTGCTTACAGACGATAACACGATTACGGCAAGAAATCGCCACGCGATCCTTGAAGCTGTATCAGCCGGGACGCAGATCGTGCTCTGTTCCGGGCGTGCTCCGGAAAGTCTCCTGCCGCTTCTGCAAGAGCTGGGCATTGAGGGATACTTTATCTGTCACAACGGCTCCGTCATCGTCCACTCCGGAACGAACGAAATCTTGTACGAAGTAGGGTTTCGTCCGAGTACGGTAGAGGGCATCGTTAGGTATTGCCGCGTCGAAGGGATTCATACCGATTTTTGCACGGCGCTTGAGATGTATACGGAAAGTCTCGAGCGGGCTGATGTGCGGGAGATGTATTTCAAATACTTGGCGCGGCCAACGCTTGTACCGGATGTGTTGAGCTTTGGGCAAACGTTGGTCAAGTTCACGTTGTTCGGTACGGAAGTGCAGCTAGACAAAGCATTTGAGCAGCTCTTGCAGATGAATCCGCCGGTTCAGACGCTGCGGAGCGGTCCTACGTATATTGACCTGATCGACCGATCTGTCTCCAAAGGGGTCGCATTGGCTCATTTGGCCAAGCATTTGAACATTTCGATTGCGGAGACGATCGCGATCGGCAATTACTTCAACGACGTGGCAATGATCAAGACGGCTGGCGTTGGCGTAGCAGTCGGCAACTCGCCGGATGCGGTCAAGCAGCAAGCAGATCTGGTGGTCGCCAGCAATAACGACAGCGGGGTGGCGGTAGCGCTGGAACGGCTTGTTCTCCGAAGCGGACAGCTTTTATAGTGGGTATGGCAGAATGACAAAACAGGCAGGTGTGCGCTCCCTGCCTGTTTTGGTTTTCGCGAGTCACCACTAGAGATGGAGCATGATTTTCGCCATGGTGAAGTAAATGATCAATCCCGTCCCATCCACCAGCGTTGTGATGAATGGACCCGATACGACGGCAGGGTCAATTTTCAGCTTGTGCAAAATCATCGGCAAAAATGCGGCGACGACCGAAGCCCAAATGACAATGAAGACTGCTGTGACGGCAACTACGGAGCCGATTTCAAAATTGACGCCGAGGAACATGGCCCGAACAAAGGCGATTACCCCCATCGTAAACCCGAGCAAAATACCCGTCGAGACTTCTTTCCATAACACCCTGAACATATCGTGGAAGGTTACTTCTCCAACCGCTAATGCGCGAACCAGCGTGGTGACCGTCTGTGACCCTGTGTTGCCGCCTGTGCCGATCAGCAGCGGAACAAAAAAGGACAGGGCAATTTGTTGCGAGAGCGTATCCTCATAGTGCCGCAGCACCGTGCCTGTGTAAGCTTCGGCAACGAACAAAATCAACAGCCAAACGATTCTTTTCCGAAACAGCCCCCAAATGGAATTTTTAAAATACGGTTCCGATAGAGGCTGGCTGCCGCCCATTTTTTGGAAGTCCTCCGTTGCCTCCTCGTTGATAACGTCGATGAGGTCGTCGACGGTAATGATTCCGATCATGCGATTGTCCGGCGCTACGACAGGAATTGCGACCAGATCGTATTTGGCCAGGATGTCGGCAACTTCTTCCTGATGCATATCGCCGGGAACGGATACGACGTCGCCTTTGATGATCGCTTCCAGCTTTGTACCTGGCTCGGCCAGGATAATTTCCTTTAGCGATACAACGCCTACCAGCTCCCCGTGTGTACCGATCACATAGATATAAGAAACGATCTCGGCTTTACGTCCGATTTTTCGCACATGCTGGAGAGCTTGATCAACCGTCCAGGATATTCGTGCGGCAATGTAGTCGACAGTCACCAAGCTTCCCGCCGAGTCCGGGGGGAAATTCATCAGTGTGTTGATCTTGTCGCGGTAGTCGGTCGGCAAAAACTCCATGAGCTTTTTTGCCTGATGAGGATGGATCGCGAGCAGCATATCGACAACAGCATCGCTGGACATTTCGTTGAGCAGGGCGGAGGTTAAACTGTCTTGCATCCGATTGAATATGCGGTACTGCAATTCTGGTTCAAGGTATTCAAGTACCTCTGCGCCTAATTGCACCGACAGCATGGACAACAGCGTGATCCTATCGGCATGATCGAGCTCTGCTAGCATTTTCGCCAAATCATAGGGCTGAAACCGGTTGGTAAACTCAATTACTGCCTCCTGGTTTTGTTCGTCGATTGCCTTCTCGAGTTCGAGGTCCATTGCATTACCCCCAGTGCTAATATGGTGCGATAAATCAGCAAAAATATGCCATTCCTAGTATGACGACATATCCTGCGGTTTTTGCGGACCTGGTGGTGAAGCGGGGGCAAGGTAGTGATTGGCGTCACTGTGCTGTGCTTGGGCGAAGTAAGCGAGCACGAATTCCTGAAACCGTCTGGCTGCTGGTGACAAGTACCTCCCTTCTACCCATGCCATGCCGATGATCCGTTGGCATATCGGTTCACTCACGGGCAGCTCCGCCAAGTTTTTCAGATCCAGCCCGCGCAGATGGGGAATAATCGCAACGCCCAGATTGGCCGCGACCAGGCTGGCTACTGTTGTCAACTCCTCGCCTTCAAAGGTTACATTCGGCGTGAACCCGGCCTCACGAATCAACCGATCGGTGATCTCCCGCAGACCATTCCCTTTTTTGACGAGAATAAACGGGTCTTCTGCCACTTCATTCAGCTTGATGCTTGCTCGGTTTGCCAGTCGATGTTCTTTCGGGACGATGACAAATAGCTTCTCGGTGTACAGCTCCGTCCATTTGATTCCTTCCCTTCCGGCAGGCTGGGTACACAGGCAAAAATCTGCCTCTGCCGCTTCCAGTTGATCTAAAATCAGTCTGGATGTATTTTGAAACAATTGAAACGTAATAGCCGGATACTGCTTGCGAAATGAGCCGATTAGATCAGGGACCAGGTTCGTCCCTTGCGAGTGGATAAAACCGAGGGAAACAGTACCGGAGGAGGGATTCACCAGATCTTGTATCTCTTTCTGGCCTTCAGCTATTTCCAGTAAGGCACGGTTAACCCGCTTTAAAAAGATATGGCCGTAACGATTCAGTGAAACAGTGCGCCCGTGGCGGTCAAACAGGGGCACGCCCAGCTCTTCTTCCAGACGCGCCATCGACCGGCTGAGCGCGGGCTGGGATACCATGAGACTTTCGGCAGCGCGGGTAAAATGCTCCAGGTTTGCGACAGTCTGAAAGTAGTGCAATTGATTCCACTCCATGAGAATGCTCCTTTGCAATAGATTGAATGGCGAACTTATCAGTTATCTCGCAGGTAGTTCACCTTTGATTACATATATGCATCTATTTAATGCGAATCATAAATTGGACGTATGAAGATGTCAACGGTAAGATGGGAATGAAAGGATTTTAAAGCGAGTTCGTTTTGGAGTGAACACGTCATGGAGTATATCAAGCAAGGAACATCTGCGTTTCGCAAAACCAATTGGGCGTTGTTCGCGGGCGGCTTTACGACGTTTGCCATTCTGTACTGCACGCAGCCGATGATGCCGGCGTTTACCAAGGAATTCAATATTTCTCCGACGGTGGCAAGCTTGTCACTTTCCCTCTCCACCGTCATTCTGGCCGTCAGCATGCTGTTTGTCGGCTCGATGTCCGAATCGTGGGGCCGCAAGCCGATCATGACGTTTTCGTTGTTCGCGGCATCTATTCTCGCTGTGTTAACTGCATTTGCCCCGAATTTTCAGGTTCTGCTGGGGCTTCGGATTATTCAGGGAATGGTTCTCGCCGGGCTTCCGTCGATTGCGATGGCCTATCTGGGAGAAGAAATCGAGCCGCGCAGCCTCGGGGCGGCGATGGGGCTGTACATCAGCGGCAATGCCATTGGCGGCATGAGCGGACGGTTTGTCATCGGAGCAGTGACGGACTTTTTCGACTGGCATGTCGCTCTTGCCTCGATCGGGGTGTTGAGCGTAGGCGCCAGCGTGCTGTTCTGGCTCATGCTGCCCAAGTCGAGGAACTTTCAAGCGCGTACGCCCGACTTCAAAAAACTGCTGCATTCCATGGGCAGCCACATGAAGGACCCGGGACTGCTCTGTCTGTATGGCATCGGATTTTGCCTGTGCGGCAGCTTTGTCACCCTGTACAATTACATTGGCTTTCAACTGATGGCACCTCCGTATTCGCTCAGCCAGACACTGGTCGGATGGGTGTTTATCATTTATCTCGTCGGAACGTTCAGCTCTACCTGGATGGGCCGCTTGGGCGATAAATACGGCCGCCGCAAAGTATTGGGCGTTGCTCTATTGATCGCTGTTGCCGGGGCGAGCATCACACTCAGCGCGAACTTGTTCATCAAGATTGTCGGGATCGCTATCTTTACGTTTGGCTTTTTTGGCGGCCACTCCATCGCCAGCTCATGGGTTGGCTTGAGAGCTACCCATGACAAGGCACAGGCCTCATCGCTCTATTTGTTTTTCTATTACGTCGGCTCGAGTATTGCCGGCACGACGGGTGGTGTGTTCTGGACGGAGTATGGCTGGCCCGGCGTTATCGGTCTGATCGTGGCCTTTTTGGCGATCGCCTTCCTGCTCTCGTTTCGCCTGTACTCGATTGCTCCGATAAACCGGCTGATCGGACAGGAGAGACATTCGTAAAGCGAACCGTTTCAAAGGCTTCGAGCCAGGCGAATGATTGTGTCTGAAAGGAAATAGCCCCCTGAACGCCGCACGGATCTGGACGGGAAGGAATGGGCACGTTGATTGGCGCTGTGACTATCTGTCTCAGCGCCTTTTTACGTGGGTGTAAAATCGTGGCCGCAGTGGAGGAGCGGGGAATCGCCAAGAAGAGAACACTTTGCAAGTGACCGCGCCCCAAATCCACTCGCTTCGCGGCGGATGTATCTCAAGGAAGTAGATGTGACGCGAAAGACGTTCCGTTTTTTGGGTGGAGTCTGGGGAGGCGCTGTCAAAAAGCTCCGCTTATCTCTTCTTGGCGATTCCCTGGCTGCGGTGATTGTAGGATAATCAGGGTGCTAAAATCCGAGGTTTAACCACGGTTGCGCTCGAAGAAGCGGGTGCAATTTCAATGGCTTTTCGATCTTTTCTGTACCCATACAAGCTGCCTTGAACAGTTCATGAATCCTTTTATGGCAATGCAAATTCAGACGAGTTCTTCACTTATTCTTTTCGCACGTTGATTCTGCCAAGTCGCTCCCACCACGACAGCTCGGGACAAGGTCTTCTGCTTTTAGGCGAAGCTGTGTTTTCCCCCGATATATTGTGGTAAGATGAGTGGATGGAGCAAGCTTGATGCAGAATCGCAGCTTCTGTATGGCATACATAAAAACTGTTGTGGCAAAGGGGAAATCCACGTTGAACAAACAGCCGAAAATAATGGTGTACAGCACGAGCGATGTAGAAGTGTACGCTGATCTGATACGCGAGGCGGGGTATACGAACGTCGTCGCAGCAGCAACGCCGGCGGAGGCCGAAGCGGAATTGACAGACGCCGAGATCATCCTCTGCTGGAGGTTTCCGCTCGATTTGCTCGCGCGACCGGAAGCAGCTTCGGTAAAATGGATACAGTCGATGGGAGCAGGCGTAGATGATCTTGTGCGCTGTGAGCATATTTCCGATGAGATTATCCTGTCGCGGGTCGTCGATCAGTACAGCGGACCGATGGCAGAGTACGTATTTGCGTACCTGCTGTATATCGCTCAAAATATAGCGAGAACGAGAGCAGCGCAGAGCGAGAACAGATGGGACCCATTCCTGACGGACGTCCTGGCCAAAAAGACAATCGGGGTGGCCGGGCTTGGCTCCATCGGCAGTGAGATCATCAGGAAGGCCAGAGCCTTTGACATGAACGTCCATGGACTGAGCTACAGCGCAAAGCGGGCCGATCTGGTCGACCGGCATTATGGACCGGATGAATGGCTCGCCTTTGTCAAAGAGCTGGATGTCCTGGTGATGATTTTGCCGCTGACCGAGCAAACCCATCAGGTCGTAAACCGTGAAATCTTGATGGCGATGAAGCCGACGGCGTGTCTGGTAAACGTCGGACGCGGATTGTCGATTGTCGAGCGCGATTTGATCGATGTCATGCGTGAAGGGCATCTGCGTGCAGCGATTCTGGATGTCTTTGAAAAAGAACCGCTGGCCAGTGAGAGTCCGCTCTGGCAGCTGCCCAACGTCTATGTGACACCACACTTGTCGGGAATGAATACGGATGAACGGGTGGGACAGTTTTTTCTGGAGAATGTAAAACGGTACCTCGCCAATGAGCCATTGCACGGGTTGGTCAACCGCTCTGCCCAGTATTAAATCTCATCAGTTCGATTGACGGCTCGGCTTGCAAGGTTTTAAATAAAAGGGATATACAACCGGGATAGCAATGGCCGGATGTTGGCCAGACTGGTGTATGAAGGAGTGATGACTGTGGAACAACTACTGCAACTGGTGAAAGATTACTGGCCGGTGGCCATTCTGCTTATCGTCGTCCTGTTCGCGTTCCAGTGGATTGTGCGCAGCCTGTTCCGGCTGATTTCCATCCTGGTCGTGATCGGTGTCGTCCTCGTGCTGTTTTTTCAATTCAGTCCCGATCAGGTGATCGACATGGGACGATCGGCTGTGCAAAGCACGCAGGAGATCGTCCAGAAGACGATCAAGCCATTGCTCGATAAAGAGCTATCCGACGCGGACATCTCGTTTCAGCCTGACGGCAGCTACGAAGTGAAGACGAACAGCATCCGCATCGTCGGCAAAAAGGGCGATTCCAAAGCGACTGTCTACTACAAGGAGGACAAATGGGAAGTGGATATCAGTCAATTGGGCAAGCTCTTCCAGGATCAATTGGATAAAGCAGAGTCGAAAAACAGGTAAGACGGGTACATCTTCTCTTCTCGTGGGGGCTGTCCGTTCAGTAGGTTTGTCTACTGAGCGGGCGGCCTTTCTTATGCTATCGGAAATTTCGTGTAAAAAGCAGAGGCTGTAAACATCGTGCAACCGTGACTGCAGTGGAGGCGAGGGGAATCGCCAAGAAGAGAACACTCCGCAAGTGACAGCGCACAGGAAGTATCTCAAGGCCGACTCCGCCGAGCCCCAAAAAGTGACGTGGGCCTTCGAAGCGTATTCCGAATACTATTCGGGGACCCCAGGCTTCAAAGCGGAACCGCGCCCCAAAGCCACTCGCTTCGCGGCGGGAGCATCTCGAAGAAGTAGATGTGGCGCAAAAGACGTTCCCCTTTTTTGGCTAACGGGGACCCCGGAAAGTATTCGGTGTATCCTTCGAAGGGCTTTCTTCACTTTCTGGGGTAAGGCTCCGTCTGGGTAGCGCTGTCAAAAAGCTCCGCTTATCTCTTCTTGGCGATTCCCTGGTTGCGGTGTTTGTGGGTTGTTCAGGATGTTGATAACCAGTGATTTTAGTCATCGTTGTTTACGAACAAACGGTAGTAATTGCATCGGATTTTCAGTCTTCCTCTTCTTGCTCTTATCAAAGCTGCTGTTTTTAAGTGTTCATGCATCGCTAAGCAGATTCATAGGTGCTCTCCATTTATGTTGGAATGAAACTCATCTATTCTTTTTGCACGTTGATTCTGGCCATTTGCACTGAGAGAGAGAAAAGACATCCATGCCGCTGTTCGCGGCACCACTGATGGATGAAAAT
>CAMIVR010000030.1 GCA_946402065.1 uncultured Brevibacillus sp.
TCCGGAGAAATCGAGCCGACCAGCGGCAGCGTTTCGATCACGCCCGGAGAGCGTTTGGCCGTACTCAAGCAAAACCACTTTGAATTCGACGAAGTGGAAGTGCTGAAAACGGTCATTATGGGCCACAGCCGCCTGTACGAGATCATGGAAGAAAAGACTGCGCTTTATTCAAAAGCCGACTTTACGGAAGAGGACGGGATGAAAGCATCCGAGCTGGAAGGCGAATTTGAAGAGCTGAACGGCTGGCAAGCGGAAGCCGACGCCGCCTCCATGCTGATCGGACTGGGAATCTCGACTGATCTGCACGATAAGAAGATGAAGGAATTGAGCGGTAACGAAAAAGTTCGCGTGCTGCTCGCCCAGGCATTGTTTGGCAACCCGCACATTCTGCTGCTGGATGAGCCGACCAACCACCTCGATCTGGACTCGATCGCCTGGCTGGAGAACTTTTTATACGATTACGAGAATACCGTCATCGTCGTCTCCCATGACCGTCACTTCCTGAACAAGGTATGTACGCACATCGCCGATATCGATTTTGGCAAAATCCAGCTCTATGTCGGGAACTACGATTTCTGGTACGAATCCAGTCAGCTGGCGCTGCAAATGATGCGCGACGCCAACAAGAAGAAGGAAGAAAAGATCAAGGAGCTGGAGAGCTTCATCGCCCGCTTCAGCGCGAACGCCTCGAAATCGAAGCAAGCGACCTCCCGGAAAAAGCTGTTGGAGAAAATCACGCTGGATGACATCAAGCCGTCTTCGCGGAAGTATCCGTTTATCAACTTCAAGCCGGAGCGGGAGGCCGGCAAGAATCTGCTGGTCGTCGAGGGAGTGTCCAAAAATATCGATGGGGAACAGGTGCTGAAGGATCTGCATCTGACCGTCAACAAAGGAGATAAAATTGCCTTTGTCGGTCCAAATGAATTGGCCAAAACGACGCTCTTCCAGATACTCATGGGCGAAATCGCGCCGGACAGCGGCGAATTCCAATGGGGCGTGACGACGTCCCAAGCGTACTTCCCGAAAGACAACTCGGCCTACTTCGACACCGATCTGAACCTCGTCGAGTGGCTGCGTCAGTATTCCAAGGACCCGGATGAGACGTTCGTCCGCGGCTTCCTCGGCCGCATGCTGTTCTCCGGAGAAGAATCGCTGAAAAAGGCGAGGGTCCTCTCAGGAGGCGAAAAAGTGCGCTGTATGCTGTCGAAAATGATGCTGAGCGGGGCCAACGTGCTGATCATGGATGAGCCGACGAACCACCTGGACCTGGAATCGATCACGGCGCTCAACAACGGACTGATCGACTTCGACGGCACGCTGCTGTTCGTCTCGCATGACCATCAGTTCGTGCAGACCATCGCCAATCGGATCATCGAGATCACGCCAAACGGAATCATTGACAAGCTGATGACATTTGACGAGTATCTGGCGAGTGAGGACGTAGCCAAGCAACGCCAGGAAATGTACGCGTAACCGATACCTCGCGCCCTCCATTTCGATGGAGGGCGGTTTTGCAAATGAGTTAGGAGAGATAAACGTGGCAACGAAAAAGAAAGTCCTGCTGGCTGATGGGGCCCTGCTGTTTATTGCGGTCAGCTGGGGCTATACGTTTATATTGGCCAAGGATTTGCTTGAGGAACTCTCGCCGCTGTACTTTTCAGGTTCGCGCTTTTTGATTTCCGGACTGATTCTTGCCGTCTGGCAGTGGAAAAGCCTTCGCAAGATTTCGCCGTTTTACTGGAAGGCGGGGAGCATTGCCGGAATCCTGCTGTGTGCCGCTTTTACCACGCAGACGTTCGGAATCGGCTTGACTACCCCGGGCAAGGCCGGAGTCATTACCGGTACGGCTGTTGTCATCGTCCCGCTTCTGTATTTTGTCTGGTCCCGCACCCCGATCCAAAAAGGGCCGATCATCGGCAGCGTGCTGGCCTTCGTCGGCCTTGCCCTGTTTTCCTGGGACGGACAGTGGCAGGGGATCAACTTTGGCGATTTTCTCGTCTTGCTCTGTGCCATCAGCTTCGCCCTGCACCTCGTCTATGTCGACCGGACGTACGATAAAGAAAATTCGCTGAATCCGCTCCTGTTTGCGATGATTCAGTTTCTCGTCGTCGGGGTGATCGATCTGGTGTTGGCTATCCTGTTTGAGCCTGTGCCAAGCCAGCTTTCCGCTTATGGCTGGTACGCCTACCTGTTTGAATTGCTGATCGGCACGTTGCTCGGTTTCGGCATTCAGCTGGTCGCACAGCGTTACGTACCGCCGATCCACGTCAGCTTGATTCTGTCTACAGAGTCGATCGCTGCGTTCGGCTTCTCCTGGCTGATCTGGGGGGAACCATTGACGATGCATGTGGTGTTCGGCGTCATCCTGGTGGTCGCCGGAATTTTTCTCACCGAGATCGCCTATTCCGTGCAGCCCAACAAGGTGGAAACGGGGGCATAAACGAAGAAGCGACAGGACAATCATTTGCATGGGCCGGTGTAGCTTCAGACAGGTGATTCACTTTTGATGCCAACGGCAAGGGGAGTTTGTAACCAAACCTGCTCCCCGGTTGGCGTTGCCGGTTTGTTCGCTTCGACAATTGGGCTGCTTCTTTTCGTAAGTGTGGTTCGCCGTGATGTCGATGGCAACATCATGATCGTTTCTGATTTCTCCGGGGCTAATGAACTGCTAGTTCGGTTCGGGAAAAATTGTCCGAATAATCATTGTACAATCAAAGAAGTTGAATTATAATGAAATAATACTGACCGGACAGTATGCTGGTTGAAAAAAGAATAAAATAAGCATATCAACAAGAAGTGGAAGGCACGCTGTAATATTGGAACGGGAAAAGTAAGCCAAAGAAGCGGGAGTCTTTTTACAATGCAACATACCAACTGATTAGTATTTTTAAAAAATATCAAAAATTCTGGGAGGAGCGATCCAAGATGAATATCCAAGACGTCAAGAACATATGTGTGGTAGGCAGCGGATCCATGGGGCATCAAATTGCCATGCTGTGCGCATTAGGCGGGTATAGAACAACGATCCAGGATATTAGTGAAGAGTCTTTGCAAAAAGCGAAATCGAGCTTGGCAGAGATCATGGATAAATGGGTCGCCAAAGGCAAGATATCCGCCGAGGAAAGAAACGCTGCCTTCGAGCGGTTACGATTCACAACCAGCTTGGCTGAAGCGGCAGGTAACGCGGATTTTGTCATTGAAGCGGTAGTAGAAAAGCTTAATGTGAAGAAGGAAGTGTTTGCTGAATTGGATAAAGTGGCCCCGCCTCATGCCATTTTGGCATCCAACAGCTCGACCATTGTCAATTCGCTGATTGCAGAAGCAACGAAGCGCCCGGATAAAGTTTGCAACATGCATTTCTTCTTCCCTCCACTCGTCATGGACTGCGTGGAAGTCGTCATGAGTGAAAAGACGTCGGAAGAAACGGCTCAAGTGACCATGGCGTTGTGCCAAAAAATCAACCGTACAGCCGTATTGCTGCGCAAAGAAATATACGGATTTATCGCCAATCGAATCTTGTTGGCTCTCTCGCGGGAAGCGACAAGTCTCTACGAACAGGGAATCGCGGATTTTAAGGATATTGATCTCGTTTGCAAGAAAGCGTTGAATCATCCATTAGGTCCATTTGAATTGGCAGATTTGTCCGGGATCGATGTTGGGTATTACGCCAGGCTACAGCTTTACGCCGAGACGGGAGACCCCAAGGATAAGCCGGAAGCTTGCGTCGAAGAAAAGGTAAAAGCCGGAACGCTCGGCCGGAAAACGGGAAGAGGCTGGTATGACTATTCAAAATAAAGGAGACGCGGATTTTATGGTATTCTCTGCAAGGGCTGTCACGGATTAAGCAAGCGGTTGACAAGGGAATGGAATGCCAGCTGGCAGCAGCTCTTGAAATCGAAGCCGCACTGTTTGGCGAAATGTTCCTTACAGAAGATGTAAAGGAAGGGGTTCAGGCATTCTTGGAAAAACGAGCTCCGCAATTCAAGCACAAGTAAGGGGGACCATGATGAAAAATAATCGAATGGATCAGCCGCGTTCAGATCATGGGGTTATATCGATGCGTCAGGGAGAGGAGCTGAACGTAAAACGTTTGGAGAGCTTCATCCGGGAAAATGTGGAGGGATTGGACGATTCACCACTCGAAATAAAACAATTCGGGATGGGCGCTTCCAATCTTACGTATCTGTTGCAAACGAAAAAATGGGAGGCGGTTCTACGGCGGCCTCCCCTCGGTCCAGTGGCTCCCAAAGCCCATGATATGGCCCGCGAGTACAAAATCTTGAGTATGATCCATCCCGTATTCCCGCTTGCACCGAAGCCGTATGTATTCAGCGACGACCAAGAAATCATCGGAAGCCCGTTTTTTATCATGGAAAGGAGGCACGGCATCGTATTGGACACCGAATTTCCGGAACACGTGAAGCCATCTCCGGAGCTATGCCTGCGCATTTCCGAAGAAATGGTAGACCGCCTTGTACAGCTTCATAGCATTGATATCAAGGAAACAGGACTGGAAAGCATCGGTCGCTCGGAAGGCTTTATGGAGCGTCAGGTGCTGGGCTGGATCGACAGGTATGAACGCGCCAAGACGGAAGATGTGGAGGGGGTCGAGGAACTGAAGAGCTGGCTGGTCAGCAATCTTCCCCCATCTCCTCCCGCGTCCCTTATCCATTACGATTATAAGTTGAATAATGTCATGTTTGCTACGAACGATATTACGAAAATGGTCGGTGTGTTCGATTGGGAAATGACCACGGTTGGAGATCCCCTTGTCGATCTGGCTTGCGCCATGAGTTACTGGATTCAGGCTGATGATCCGGAGGAATTGAAGAGGGGGTTCGGACGGCTGCCGGTCACAGTAACAGAAGGTTTTCTGTCCCGCAGCGAGTTTATCCGGTCCTATGCCCGAAAAAGCGGACGAGATCTGTCGCGAATGGATTTTTATTTGGCATTTGCCAATTTTAAACTGGCCGTCATCTGCCAGCAAATCTACTACAGGTGGAAAAAAGGCCAAACGAAAGATGTGCGTTTCTCCACTTTCGGGGACTTTGTCCGTACCCTGATATTCACGTCCCGAGAAATATCGCATGGTTCATTTTCGTAGGCAAGCGAGGGATAAAAGATGGGGAAAATTCACCTCCTCCTTAAAAAAGAAGAGATCGATGGGGAAAAGCTGAAGGATCAGGTGGCTGTCGTATTCGATGTCTTCCTGGCATCATCAGTTGTTACGGCTGCGCTGCATTTCGGAGCAAAGGAAGTGATTCCTGTTTTCAAAGGCGACGAGGCGCTTCAAGTGGCGAAGGAACTGGAGCAGAATCGCTGTGTGCTTGTGGGCGAGCACGAAGGAAGAGCATTGGAAGGCTTTCACCTGCCGGTTCCCTTATCTTTGAAAGGCAGCATGGAAGGGAAAACGATGATCTTGTCTACCACAAATGGAACGGTTGCCGTTCGAAAGGCTTCTGTGGCCAATAAAGTGTACATCTGTTCCTTGTTAAACGGCCTGGCTGTCGCCGAAAAAGTTACGGCTGATCACGTAGACGACTCGCTGGTAATCATTTGTTCCGGCTCATCCGGCTCTTTTTCCCTGGAAGACTTTTATGGTGCGGGATATTTTCTCGATTGCCTGATTAGCCGGGAGCCGAAAGCTTGGGAACTGACGGATTCCGCACAGGCTGCATTCTTGTTTTATCGGGGGAATCAGCACAACCATCACGAGGTACTTCGCAATACAAGGGTTGGCCGAATGCTTCTGAGAAGCGGCTGGGAACAGGATCTGGATTATGTGACGCAGCGGGGGATCTTGTCGATCGTTCCTTATGTAGAGGGGAAAAATATCCTTGGTTCCTCATACTGATGAAATGATTTTGAAAATGACAAATCATACGAAGGGTGAGAACGATGTATTTTGAATACAGCGATAAAGTGAAAAGCCTGCAAGAACGAGTAAGCCAATTTATGGAAGAGGTCGTTTATCCGAATGAACCCGTCTTTGAAAGGCAGCTAAACGAGGCGCCGTCGCGTTGGCACGTACCGAGTGTCATGGAAGAAATGAAAGCCAAGGCAAGGGCAGCAGGACTATGGAATCTTTTTTTGCCCGGGAGCCAATACGGGGCGGGACTGACGAATCTGGAATATGCGCCGCTCTGCGAAATCATGGGCAGGTCGCTTATCGCTCCGGAGGTGTTTAATTGCAATGCGCCAGATACAGGAAATATGGAGGTTTTGGTGTGCTATGGCTCGCAGGAGCAGAAAGACAAGTGGCTAACCCCGCTTTTGAATGGTGAAATCCGCTCCTGCTTCAGCATGACGGAACCGCAAGTTGCTTGTTCTGATGCGACAAATATGGAATTACGGATTGAACGGGACGGGGACGAATATGTCATCAATGGGAGAAAGTGGTGGTCGTCTGGAGCAGGTGATCCACGCTGCAAGATTGCCATTGTCATGGGCCGATCGAATCCATCCGCTCCCAGGCATGAACAGCATTCGATGATTTTGGTTCCGCTCGATACCCCCGGAGTGGAGATTATCCGCCAATTGCCCGTCTTCGGTTATGATCATGCGCCTCATGGCCATGCAGAATTGGCGTACAACAATGTCCGCGTGCCTGCATCGAACTTGCTCTGGGATGAAGGGAAAGGATTCAGCATCGCCCAGGGCCGGCTGGGACCTGGACGAATTCACCATTGCATGCGTTTAATCGGGGCTGCGGAAAGAGCGCTTGAATTGATGTGCAAACGGGTTAAAGAACGGACGGCCTTCGGAAAACCACTGGCCGAACAAGGGGTCATTCTGGAATGGATTGCCGAATCACGCATGGATATTGAACAGGCACGACTGTTGACATTAAAGGCAGCCTATATGATGGATACTGTCGGAAACAAGGCAGCGAAAAAAGAAATTGCGATGATTAAAGTGGTTGCCCCGAATATGGCGCTCCGGGTGCTCGATCGTGCAATACAAGCCTTTGGCGGAGCTGGTGTCAGCGAAGATTTCCCGCTTGCGTCTCTATGGGCAAACGCCAGAACCCTTCGCCTGGCCGACGGCCCCGATGAGGTGCATCGTGCCGCCCTGGGCAAGATGGAATTGAAACAGCACTAGTTTCAGCGGAATATGTTCTGGCAGGGTCGTTTGCCCTCAAACGGGATATTGCATCGAAACTCATTCAAGCCGAAGATTATATCTCTTACTGATGGAGGGAGCGGTATGCGTTTTTTGGAAACGGTCTCGGTTGTCACCGGTGCGGGGAGCGGAATAGGAGAGGCAACGGCAAAGAGGCTGGCGAGAGAAGGAGCGAAAGTGATCCTGGTTGGACGTACGGAAGAAAAATTGAGAAACGTGGCCGATCAAATCAATTCCAGCCAACCCGATGCCGCTGAAGTTTTTGCAGCCGACGTAACCATCGAGGAAGATGTGGCGGCTCTATCCGAATACATTGAAAAAAAACATCGGGATTTGCATGTGATCATCAATAGCGCTGGCGGTTCAGCCCAATCCAAAATTCGGGACATTACGGTCGAGGAATGGGATCGGATTCTAGCCTTAAACCTTAGAAGTGTGTTTTTGGTTTCGAAAATGTTGGGAAATGTGATGGTTTTGTCTGCCAGCAAAGAAATAAAGAAAAAGGAGCGGGCCATCGTTAATGTGGCCTCCTTGTCCGGTTATAAAGCGGGAGCTCACATTCCTCATTACAGCTCTTCCAAAGCGGCCGTCATCAACTTCACAAGGGCGCTTGCCAATGAATATGCCCCTTTCAGGATTCGCGTGAATTCCGTATCGCCCGGTTTTGTCGACACGCCATTGATGGAACAGGGGATGAAGAATCCCCGTTTCATGGAGGCCATCGAACGGAATACGGCTTTGAAACGCGCCGGACGTCCGGAGGAAATCGCCAATGTCATCGCGTTCATGGCATCGCAGGAGGCATCGTATATGACGGGATCCGATGTATTGGTCGATGGGGGATGGCTAATCACTTAGCGGTTGAAGCAAGATGAAACGAGATAGAGGAGGGGTATCCATGAACATGTTTGACTTGACCGGCCGGGTGGCCATCGTGACGGGAGGAAGCAAAGGCTTGGGAGCGGGGATGGCCATAGCGCTTGCCCGTCATGGCGCCGATGTGGCAATCGTGAGTCGCAATGCAGCGGAAGGGGAATTGGTAGCCGGGAAGATTCGCGGGATGGGCCGCAAGTCCCTTGCTTTGGCGGTTGATGTCCAAGACATTGCCGGGCTCCAGCAGATGGCGGAAACAGTAAAGAAAGAATTTGGCCAGATCGATATCCTGGTCAATAACGCAGGAGTCGGGGTCACCAAATTTGCCCTGGACGTGACAGAAGAGGATTGGGATAAGGTTGTCGATACGAATCTGAAAGGCGTTTTTTTCTGCTCCCAGGCCGTCGCGAAAGTAATGAAAGAGCAGAACAGAGGAAAAATCATCAATATAGCCTCCGTTGCCGCTGCCGCAGGAGCCGTCGCCATTGCTCCTTACTGTGCAAGCAAGGCCGGGGTCGTAAACTTGACGCGGGCGCTGGCTAAAGAATGGGCCCGCTATAACATCCAGGTTAATGCGATCGGACCGGGTTATATTGAAACGGATCTGAACAGGGAAGAGTTGGCCAATACGTCCTTTTATAACAAGATCCTTTCCTCTTTGACAATCAAACGCTTGGGAGAAGCTGATGATTTGTCAGGCACGGTCGTGCTGCTGGCATCCGATGCTTCCAGCTATATTACAGGGCAGACGGTCTACGTTGATGGAGGCTGCTTGATTTAGGTGAATCGCAGTTCATGAGAACCAGCCGGTCTTTCTCACAGAGAAAAATCGGCTACCTTCATTTAGATAATCACCGTCGCAGTTGAAATTAAAAACACTTACTGGAGGAAAAGCGATGTTTGAAACGGTAACATATTCGGTAGAAAACCAAGTGGCCCGGATCTCGATGAATATTCCCAAAACGATGAATGCCATTAACCTGGACATGCACCGGGATTTGTACTCCGCATTCACCGCTGCCAATGAAGATTCGAACGTCCGCTGCATCATCCTGACGGGGGAAGGCAAGGCTTTCTCTTCGGGAGCTGATCTTACCAGCGTCAATTTACAGGTCAGGGTCGATTATGGAGACTATCTGGCGAAAACGTACAACAAGCTTCTCAGATATATGATGAACATCAAAAAGCCCATTATCGCCGCCATACATGGGGCTGCTGCAGGCGCAGGACTCAGCCTCGCGCTGGCCTGTGATTTCCGCCTGGCTTCGGAAGAGGCGAAATTAACTCTCGCCTTTATTAAAATCGGACTCATCCCGGATGCTGGCGCACATTTTTTCCTGCCAAGGATACTGGGAATTTCCAAAGCGATGGAACTTTCTGCACTGGGTACAGTTGTCAGTGGAGAGGAAGCGGAAAAAATGGGGTTGGTCAATCACCTGTTCCCTACATCCAGATTTGATGAAGAAGTAAACAAGTTTGCCCGGCAGCTTTCCCAGATGCCTACTTTTGCTTTCGGCAAAATGAAGGAAATCATGTACAAAAGCATGGAGAATGACCTGGATTCCGTTTTGGGCTGGGAGGAGGAGGGTCAGAGGCAGGCAGGCGTATCCGAGGATCATTTGGAGGGGGTTGCGGCCTTTCTGGAGAAGCGAAAGCCAATATTCAGAGGCATGTAAGCGACAATGATTTTACGTGTCCTCGATGATTAAATCCCTTTCAGGAGCATGTATACGCACCAGCTTGTCCGGTAATAATGGGACGATGCGAACGTTGCGGACGAAACCGAATGCGCTAAGCAGCTATGATCAGTCTGTCTATGACCGTGTCTCTGTGGCCCCATCTCATAAGCTGACATGGAGAACAAAGGTTTACTGTATAAAAGTATTTATTTATATTAAAATGAGATGAGTTGATTGGAATGGCTGGCAGTGAACTGAAAGAGGGGAAAATCATGAAAGATAAGCTTTTGGATCAAAGCATTCAATTATTCCAAAAAAAAGGGTACAGCGAAACATCGATTCAGGATATTGTGGACGCTCTGGGTGTAACGAAAGGAACGTTTTATTATTACTTTGATTCGAAAGAAAAGCTGTTGATGGATATCCACAGATTATATATAGATGATCTTTTATTCAAACAGCAGGAAATTTTGGAACATCCAAGCAAAAGTTATAAAGAGAAATTGTATGAGAATGTGTATATCCTGTTGAATGAAATCGGTACGAAAGGCGACATGGCAAAAATATCTTTTCGCGAGCTGATTAACTTGAATAAGGATAACAGCAAGGTAATTGTGGAGAAAAGAGAACAATTTAGAAGAAATGTGCAAAAGGTTATCCAAATGGGAATGGAAACGGGAGAATTCCGGAAAGATGTAAACGCTCACTTCGTTACATTAGCGATATTGGGAATGTGCAACTGGAGCTTTTTCTGGTTTAATCCTAGTGGACCTTACTCTGAAAAAGAGCTCATTGATACGTATATTGGGCTCATTCTCAATGGAATCTACTGTGAGCCTGAATAATACTTCGTTAAAAGCAATTAGCTGCCTGCCGCAATCGGGCAGCGTTTCTTTTTGCTTGGAAACCGTAAGCCCAATCGCTTTGCTGGACCTCTTTGGAAAAGGATGGTTTTCGGGAAATTTCAGAAAATTTATTGACAGATAACGTATGACCAATTAAGATTACTATACCGACTGGTTAGTATGTTGAAAAGGATCAGGACGGCAATGAATACGTGAAGACAAGGATGGATGTTGAGACATGTCTAAGCTGAGAGAAGAAGCCCTGAGACTGCATTTGCAGAGGAAAGGCAAGTTGAGTGTACAATCGAAGGTACCGATTGAAAATGCCCAAGATTTAAGCTTGGCCTACTCACCTGGAGTGGCGGAGCCGTGCAAAGAAATTTTCAAAGATCAAGAGAAAGTCTATGATTATACCGTAAAAGGAAATTTGGTCGCCGTTGTTTCGGATGGAACAGCCGTGTTAGGGCTGGGAAAAATCGGACCGGAAGCGGCCATGCCTGTTATGGAGGGGAAAGCCGTTCTCTTCAAATCCTTCGCCGGAATTGATGCGGTTCCGATCTGTCTGAATGTCAATGACGCTGACCAACTGATTGAAACCGTCAAGCGATTGGAGCCGACATTCGGCGGGATTAACCTGGAGGATATTGCCGCTCCGGATTGTTTCTATATCGAACAGCGCCTTAAGGAAGAAATGCGTATCCCGGTATTCCATGACGATCAGCATGGCACGGCTATTGTTACGGCAGCGGGATTAATCAATGCCATGAAACTGGCAGGCAAACGATTTCAGGAAAGTAAGATAGTCGTCAATGGTGCAGGATCTGCCGGAATTGCGATAACGAAGCTGCTGCTGCGCATGGGGGTGGAGAACATCATCCTATGCGATACGCAGGGTGCCATTTATGAGGGGAGACCTTATGGGATGAATCCGGTTAAGGAAGAAATCTCCAAATTAACAAATAGTAAAAAGACAAAGGGGGCACTTCATGAGGTGATTCCCGCAAGCGATGTATTCATCGGCGTTTCGGTGGCGAATGCCTTAACAAAAGAAATGATCCAATCCATGAACACCGATCCCGTCATTTTTGCTATGGCCAATCCGGATCCGGAAATCCTGCCGGCAGAGGCGAAGGAAGCGGGGGCAAGAGTAGTTGGAACGGGTCGCTCCGATTACCCGAATCAAGTGAATAATGTGCTGGCCTTCCCTGGCATTTTCAGAGGTGCGCTGGATGTGCAGGCAATGGAGATTAATGAAGAGATGAAACTTGCGGCCGTCTATGCGATTGCCGATATCATTGACCAAAGCGAGCTGTCTGAAGATTATATCATTCCACATCCTTTCGACAAGCGAGTGGCCCAGTGCGTAGCTCGGGCGGTTTCGGAGGCGGCCATTTTGAGCGGAGTGGCCAGAAAACTCCCTGAAACAGGTAGGGAAATCGGTAATAGCCAGATACATGTGAAATTGTCATGAAAGCAAATGAAATACGGTTGACAAAGAATACTAGCTGTATATAAAATGAAAATACCAACCGGTCAGTTAGTATAAGCGAAATCTGGATACTGGAGTGTTCAGTCTTGAAAAATTCCCTGCTTTGCCGAAAAGCCTATGGCGAAACTTTCAAAACAAACCCCTCTGCGAATTGATGTCGTTACCATACTGACCAGACAGTATTTTTAAAAAAATTCATATTTACCTGAATAAGGAGGAATATTCATGTTACTAAAAGACGAACGAAAAAAGGGCGGTACATTCTTGTTCGGGGAAACGCTTACTCATTCTGTATTCACTCCGGAAGATTTTACAGAAGAACACAAGATGATCGCCAAAATGACAGTGGATTTCGTTGAAGGGGAAGTAGTGCCTCACGATGAGGAGATTGAAAAGCAGAATCTGGATATTACGGTCCGCCTGCTAAAGCAAGCCGGAGAGCTGGGGTTACTCGGAGCAGATGTCCCCGAAGAGTATGGAGGTACTGCCCTCGATAAGATCAGTTCTGCGCTAATTGCGGAAAATGTCTACAAAGGCTCCTCTTTCTCCTTAAGTTATGGTTGCCATGTGGGGATCGGCAGCCTGCCAATTGTTTTGTTTGGTACAAAAGAACAAAAGGAGAAATATCTGCCGAAATTGGCGAGCGGCGAAAAACTAGCCGCTTATTGTTTAACTGAGCCTTCCTCGGGGTCTGATGCGCTAGGGGCAAAGACAACAGCTGTTTTAAGCGATGACGGATCCCATTACGTCTTGAACGGGACGAAACAGTTTATCACCAATGCCGGATTCTCTGATTTATTCGTCGTTTATGCCAAAATAGACGGGGAAAAGTTTACTGCTTTTCTTGTGGAAAAAGAATTTCCCGGTGTATCGACAGGCCCGGAGGAAAAGAAAATGGGGATGAAAGGCTCCTCGACAAGGCCATTAATTTTAGAGGACTGCAAGGTTCCGGTAGAAAATGTGTTGGGTGAAATCGGCAAAGGGCATGTTATCGCCTTTAATATCTTAAACATCGGCAGATACAAATTGGGCGTATCTTGTGTCGGCAGTGCAAAGTGGGCGATCGAGCTATCCGTGAAGTACGCAAAGGAACGAAAGCAATTTTCCCAGCCGCTTGTTTCATTTCCATTGATTCAAAGCAAGCTGGCCGATATGGCTATCCGCGTCTATGCGGCAGAAAGCATGGTCTACCGTACGGTGGGTTTGATTGATGAGGCGTTGGCTTCCCTCGATCATGGAGCCGCTGACATCGGCCAGCAGATCGGTCAGGCGATTGGGGAGTATGCTGTGGAGTGCTCCATTTCGAAAGTGTTTGCTTCGGAATGTCTGGATTTTGTGGCAGATGAAGGTGTGCAAATCCATGGGGGCTATGGCTTCACACAAGAATATATGGTCGAACGGATTTACCGCGATTCCCGGATCAACAGGATTTATGAAGGAACCAATGAAATTAACCGCATGCTCATACCAGGTACGTTGCTGAAAAAGGAAAAAAGTGGCGAGCTGCCGTTCATGGCTTCGATTCAGGCTTTGCAAAAGGAACTCTCTGCCTACACGACTCCAACCATTGATGAGAGGGAGCCACTGGCTTTAGAGAAAGCAAAGGCAGAGGCTGCTAAAAAGATTTTCCTTATGGTGTGCGGATCTGCTGCCACGAAAGGCAAGCTGCTGGCTCAGGAGCAAGAGGTGCAGTCATGGCTTGCCGATCTGGTCATTGAAATCTATGTCATGGAAAGTGTGCTTCTCCGAACACAGAAAGCTCTTGAGAAGGGTGAAAAAGTCCAGAACAAGATTGATATGACAGCAGCCTATATACAGGATGCGTTTAACAAGATTGAAATCACTGCCAAAAACGCGCTTGCTGCAATAGAAGACGAAAAAGGCCTGTCTTTGCTGAAGCAATTAACTGCCTTTAAGGTAACAAATACCGTGGGCATAAAACGGGAAATTGCCTCTCGAATTGTAGATGCCGGTAAATATATGGCTTAGCCAAGCATTGCTGTTTGATGTGAGATTGCAGGATTGGAGGAAATACAGGTGAACATTTTGGTCATTATAAAGCAAACTTTTGACACGGAAGAGAAAGTTGTGATCGAGAACGGCTGCGTTCAGGAAGATGGGGTGGAATTTATCATGAATCCCTATGACGAATATGCCGTGGAAGAAGCGATCAAGCTGAGGGATGAATTTGGCGGGGAAGTGACCGTAATGACAGTTGGACCTGCCCGAACGGAAAACGCTCTGAGAACAGCCTTGGCTATGGGCGCGGATAAAGGGGTTTTGTTAGACGGAGAATGCTTGTCGGGCGACGAACATACGATTGCCAAAATCTTGGCGGAAGCTGTCCGGAAAAACCATTATGACATTATATTCGGCGGAAATATGTCTGTCGATAATGGGGCAGGCCAAGTTGCTCTAAGATTGGCTGAAGAATTGGGCATTCCTCATGTTTCTACCGTTACGAAACTGACAGTGGCAGGCACCAAAGTAACTGCAATAAGAGACGTGGAGGGAGATTCGGAAACCGTTGAAACCTCCTTGCCTGTATTGATTACGGCCCAACAGGGCTTGAATGAGCCGAGATATCCTTCACTTCCGGGAATTATGAAAGCGAAGAAGAAGCCGCTGGAACGATTAAGTGTTGACGACCTGAGCGTAAGCAAAGAGGATATCCAGGCGAAAACGGTGATAACAGATCAGTATTTGCCGCCGAAAAAAGAAGCGGGGAAAGTATTGTCAGGGGATTTGCAGCATCAAGTGAAAACGCTTGTGCAACTTCTTCGCCAGGAAGCGAAAGTGGTTTAAGGGGGACATATCAATGAGTAGAAAAATTCTTGTATTGGCCGAATGCCGCGGTGAAAATCTGCGCAATATCTCGCTGGAAGCTCTGTCTGCCGCGAAGAAAGTGGCGGAGGGGGGAGAAATTGTAACGGCCGTTTTCGGCAGCAAGGCGACTCTCTACGCCGACGCTCTAGCTCAGCACGGGGCAGACAAAGTCTATGCCGTTTCTGACGAACGTCTGGACGTCTATGTTTCGGATGCTTACGTGCAGGCATTCTACCAATTGCTGCTGGAAGTCGATCCCGACGTAATCTTTATGGGGCATACCGCCATCGGCAAAGATTTGGCCCCGCGAATAGCGGCGAAAGCGGGACTAGGTCTTATCTCTGACGTGTCGGATATAGCAGTGGAAGGGACGGAAATCATCTTCACCCGTCCGATTTATGCCGGGAAAGCGTTTCAAAAGAAAAAAGTCGTGGCCGGGAAAGTGTTTGCGACGATTCGGCCGAACAATATTGCTGTTGGCGAGGCGGATGCAAGCCGCTCCGTTCAACCGATCGAATTCAGCGTAGAGCTGAAGGATCTCCGCACGGTTGTCAAGGAAGTCGTCCGCAAAGCAGTTGGCGGAGTAGATTTGTCCGAAGCGAAGATCGTCGTTTCCGGGGGCAGAGGCGTAAAAAGCGCAGAAGGGTTTGCGCCGCTCCAAGAGTTGGCCAAAGTGCTGGGAGCGGCAGTAGGCGCTTCGCGGGGAGCATGTGATGCGGAGTATTGCGATTACTCGCTGCAGATCGGCCAGACAGGCAAGGTCGTCACTCCCGATCTCTACATTGCTTGCGGAATTTCCGGAGCCATCCAGCACCTGGCAGGAATGTCCAACTCCAAAATCATTGTAGCGATCAATAAAGATCCGGAAGCTCCGATTTTTAGTGTGGCCGATTACGGGATCGTAGGTGATCTGTTTGAGGTTGTTCCGCTCCTCACAGAAGAGTTCAAAGCTTTGCTGAATGGAGCAACCGTCTAAGTCATTGGAGCTGCCCGTTTGTTGAGGGAGGCGGCTTCTTCATTATGCGGGACGCATCAGAGAAAAGAAATCAGGAGGTAAGATGGTCGTTTTATTGAATTTTTTAGCCTTCGTCTTTGTTACCGGGTATGCCTTCTACTTATTTGCCCACATCGTATACAGCCGCGTCATGTTTATTAAACTGGGCAAGAAATCCAACTTAAAGGAAGATTTCGGGCAAAGGATTAATGAGGTAGTAATAAACGTATTCGGTCAAAAGAAACTTTTGAAAGATCCGAAGAGCGGCGCTATGCATGTCATCATGTTCTACGGCTTCATCATTCTGCAATTCGGGGCCATTGAACTCATCATCAAGGGATTCGTGAAAGGATTCGAATACCCGATCGGGAAAGCGCATGATTACTTCAGTTTAAGTCAGGAAATAACCACATTCTTCGTTTTGCTTGCCGTTCTGTACGCTTACTATCGCCGCTATATAGAAAAACTGAAGCGACTAAAGCAGGGATTCAAATCAGGCTTAGTCATCATGTTTTTAACGACACTCATGCTTTCCATCTTTCTTTGCTTAACGTTTGAGCATCTGTGGCTAGGGTACGAAGGGTTCTCCGCTTACGCGCCCGTCTCTACTCTTCTGGCCGGCTGGCTAGCGGGAATTAGCCCAAGCTCCGCATCTGTTTTATTCAACGTATTTTGGTGGGTGCATTTGCTGACACTCTTATCGTTTCTTGTCTATGTTCCTCAATCGAAGCATGCTCACTTGCTATTTGCCCCGGTCAATGTCTATTTACGGGATACGAAGCCAGTCGGGAAACTGACCTCAATCAACCTTGAAGATGAAAGCGCGGAAAACTACGGTGCAGGGAAAATTGAAGATTTTCGCCAAAATCAGCTCGTTGATTTGTATGCCTGTGTAGAGTGCGGGCGATGCACGAGTATGTGCCCTGCGTCCGGCACAGGAAAGACGCTTTCCCCGATGGAGCTTATTGTCAAAATGAGAGACCATCTGACGGAAAAGGGCGCTATCGTCACGTCCCGCACTCCGTGGTTGCCGGCGTTTGTGTTTGGATCGTCTCAAGCCTCTGCTGGCGTTGCGTCGGCCGATCAGGAAGCAGCCGCCACGATTGAAATGCCGAATCTGATCGGGGATGTCATTACGGAAGAAGAACTATGGGCCTGTACGACTTGCCGCAACTGTGAAGATCAATGTCCGGTAGCCAACGAGCACGTTGAAAAGATAGTGGATATGCGCAGATATTTAGTGTTGACGGAAGGAAATATGCCTCATGAAGCGACACGCTACTTCCAAAACATCGAACGCCAAAGCAACCCTTGGGGGATCAACCGGAAGGAGCGCATCCAATGGCGGGAAGAACGGGAAGATATGGATATTCCGACGGTGAAGGAAGCCGAGGAATTTGAGTATCTGTTCTGGGTAGGCTCCATGGGATCATTTGATAAACGCAGCCAAAAAATTGCTCAATCCTTTGGCAAAATCCTGAATAAAGCCGGGGTGAAATTCGCGATACTTGGAAATGAAGAGCGCAATTCCGGGGATACAGCGCGCAGGATGGGGAATGAATTTTTATTTCAGCAGCTTTGCCAGGAGAACATCGCAAATTTTCAGGCATATCAGGTGAAAAAAATCGTGACGATTGACCCGCATGCATACAATACGTTTAAGCATGAGTATCCCGAGTTCGGCCTGGTAGCGGAAATTTATCATCACACGGAGCTGATTTGGAAGCTGATTTCCGAAGGGCGAATCCAGCCAACGAAAGAAGTGAATGAAGTCGTCGCCTACCACGATTCCTGTTATATGGGCCGCTATAACGATGTGTACGATATCCCTCGCCAAATCCTGAAGTCTATTCCCGGAGTGAAGGTGCTCGAGATGGAGCGGAATCGCGAAGATGCGATGTGCTGCGGTGCTGGCGGAGGCATGATGTGGCTTGAAGAAACGCAGGGAAAACGAATCAACGTGGCTCGCACCGAACAGGCTCTGCTCCTGAATCCTACTGTAATCGGAAGCAACTGTCCGTATTGCCTGACCATGCTAAGCGATGGAACGAAAGCGAAAGAGGCAGAAGAGCAAGTGAAAACGCTGGATATTGCAGAAATCGTCGAAAGATCGCTGGCGTAAAGAGGTTCGAATGAATCTGTAACTCGTTCAGAGGGGGAGAAGGAATGATACTAGTTTTTCTAACGGGCATCAATTTTTCTTGGGGGTGTCACTATGAATTACGCTGAAAAACCCTGGCTGACATTTTATCATCGGGATATTGGCGAATTCTTGCCATCAGAAGAACAAAATCTTTCGCAATTGTTTGTTGATTCCGCTCAACGCTACGGGGATCAAACGGCCCTCACATTTTATGATAAGACATGGACTTTTCACGATGTATACAAGATTTCCGAACGATTTGCCGCCCGGTTGTATGCGGAGGGATTTCGAAAGGGAGACCGGTTGGCAATCATGTTGCCCAATACGCCTCACTATATTTTCTCCCTGTTTGGAACCTTCCGGCTGGGAGGGATTGCGGTTCAAGTCAATCCAATGTACGTCGAAAGAGAAATTGAGCATGTACTGAATGATTCTGGTGCTGAGACAATCGTTGTGTTTGATGCCGTGTATCCCAGAGTAAAACAGGTCCAAAATAAAACCTCTTTAAAGAAAATTATCGTGGTAAGCCTGGGAGTTCAGGCTGCCGATATTCACAGTGGAGATCTTCGCTTTGAACAATTTTTGCAAATGGATGCATCCAAAGCGCCGGAAGTTGATATTGTACCGGGCGAGGATGTTGCTGTCTTGCAATATACAGGCGGAACTACAGGCGTATCAAAAGGCGTGATGCTAACCCATACGAATCTGGTGTCCCAAATCGAGCAGATCTACACGATTACGTTTAAAGTACTTGATGACCTTCCCGTAAACCCGAAAGTTATGAGTGTTTTGCCTATGTTTCATATTTATGGTTTGACAAGTGTTGTATTTTTGTCTTTAAGAGCCGGATTTAATCAAATTATTTTACCGCGTTTTGATGTGGAAGAAATCCTGCAGACGATGAAAAGGGAAAAGCCGTTGCAATTTTCCGGAGTTCCGACAATGTTTATAGCCTTGAACAGCCATCCTCGGTTAGAAGATTACGGGCTTGATCAAATCAGATTCTTCATTAGCGGCGGGGCGGCCATGCCGGTCGAGCAGCTTCACTTGTTTGAAAAAAGGACGAATTGCAATCTGTGTGAAGGGTATGGCTTATCCGAAGCATCTCCGGTTACCCATGTAAATCCTGTTTTTCTGGTAAACAGGGCAGGAAGTATAGGGATTCCGGTACCGGGAACGGAGGCCAGGATTGTCAGGGAAACAGCTGCCGGCCTGGAAGATGTGCCCGTTGGAGAAATTGGCGAGCTGATTATTAAAGGTCCGCAGGTGATGAAAGGATATTGGAACAAACCTGAAGAGACCAAGGCGGTCTTAAAAGAGGGTTGGCTGTTTACCGGTGATTTGGCCCGTATGGACGAAGACGGATATTTCTATATTGTGGATCGGAAGAAAGACATGATCATTGCCGGTGGATACAATGTATATCCTCGGGAAATAGAAGAGGTTCTCTATCAACATCCGGCAGTTAAAGAAGTCATCGTGATAGGGGTTCCGGATGCGTATAGAGGAGAGACAGTCAAAGCCTACATTACCTTGCAGGCGGATCAAAAGGCAACGGAAGAGGAGCTTATCGAGTTCTCACGCAAGTATCTCGCAGCCTACAAGGTTCCCCGGCTGATCGAATTCCGCGATGAGTTGCCAAGGTCTGCCGTAGGCAAGTTGTTAAGAAGATCGCTGCGAGATGAAAAAGCATAGAAAATCCGAAGGGGTGAAATCAGGAGCATGAAAAACGCGTAAAGGGGTTGCACGCTCAAATACCAATCGCAAATATTTATAAATAGTAGACAAAAAAACGAAAATATAATGTGCTAAAATTCAGGTAATTGAGATTTTAGAGGAGTGATGATAAACAGAACAGTGCCTTATAAACGAACCGGTAACAGCGTTGTGCCATAAGCAATACGCCTGGAAGAGGGGGAATACTGGTTATGAAGATCGTAATTTTAGGTGCAGCGGCTGATATGGCAAAGCCATCGATCGAGTTCCTGGCAAAGGAAACAGTAATTGAACAAATCGTCTTGGCCGATATAAATTTGCCAAAGGTAGAAGAACTGGCGCAAAAATATGGACCGAAGGCAATTGCCCAAGCCGTTGATGTGAACAACCGGGATGATGTACGGAATGTGATTGCCCATGCTGCACTCGTCATGAACTTTGTAGGTCCGTATTACCGATTTGGCACCAAGGTACTGGAAGCTGCAGTGGATGAAGGCGTAAACTATATCGATATTTGTGACGATTATGATACTACGCTTGCCGCATTAGAGCTGAACGGAAAGGCAAAGGAAAACGGTGTGACGGCGCTGATCGGCATGGGTGCCTCGCCAGGTGTAACGAACCTGTTGTCTCGCCTGGCAGCCGATGAACTGGAGCATGTACAGGAAATCAATACGTATTGGGTGGTAGGTGAAGCGGAACCAGGCGGTTTTGGAGCACTCATTCATCTGTTCCACATTATTGAAGGGCAGGTGCCAACTTTTTATGACGGAGAGCTTCAGCTAATTTCTTCCTTTCAAAAAGAGACTGCGAAAACAATAGATTTTGGGGAGCCGGTTGGCACAGTTGAGCTCTATCATGTTGGACATCCGGAGCCGATCACGCTGTCAAAGTTCATTCCCGGAGTGCGGAAGGTCACTAACTTTGGGGCATTACTCCCGGAATACCAAAACCAGCTGTTTAAAACGCTTGTTGATTTTGGGTTTACGAGTGAAAAGACAATTTCCTTCAGAAACCAGCAGGTAGCTCCGATTGAATTTTTGCTGGCACTCCTGCAAGACAAGCAAGGTGACAAACAGAGTGAATCAACGCGACTGAACAGGTCCATCGGGGCGATGCGAGTCGAGGTTGTCGGGGTTCGGGAAGGGAAGGAAACCGTCTATACTTTTACAAAGGCGGGATATGGTTCGATGGCGAGTAGTACATCCGTACCGACCGGAGTAGCTGCACTTCTTATGGCAAGAGGGGAGATCGAGGTGAAAGGGGTTATTCCTCCTGAATGCGTCGATCCCAAAAAACTGCTTTCTGCTTTAAAAGAAATGAATTATTTTGGTCTTACAGGCGACTTCCAGGTTGTCAGGAAGAGCGGGGAAGAGACCGTATCGGGGACATTAACGGACACCGATCGTTTTCCGGAATTCAGCTAACCATGCTCGCGGAGGGGAATACATTTGCTTGAACACTTATCCCAGGATCCATTAGGTGACCAAACAGAGCTGATGATTCCCTATCTCTACCCTTCCTTTATGTATGAGCTTCTCGGAGGGTATTTAACGGAGAAGCAGATAAAAGAACGCGCTTCGATGTTGAATATTTCCTACATGCCCAATATTGCGCTTTCGATCCATTTGCTGCACAAAAAGGACCGTACCGTTTTCGTAGAGCATGACGCGATGGAAGAACTGCTTTTCCTGACAAGACAGGTTTTTAAATACTGGGATGGAGCGATCGTGTTGAGTTATCTTGGCAAGGGAGTCGTGCTTTTGCCGAGATGCAATCGGGATTTACACATCATGAAGTCTGAAATCGAGCTATACACCGATCAGTTGCTTTCACTGATCAGTCACAGCAACGTAGCGGATCAGCTGGCAACAGCAGGTGTTGGTCGATATTATGATAGCGCTTCCATGCTGCATCTTTCTTATGCTGAGGCATGTCGTGCTGCCCAATCCTATTTTTTACAGGGCAGTCGGATCATTTTTTTTGATGATTTGGACCGGAATCGTGATTTGTCGGGCTCCTTATGTTTATACGACAACGAGCAGGAGCTGTTGGAAATGGTTCGCATTGGCGATACCGGGGCCGCTTTAAGCAAGCTGGATGACATGATGCAGGCATTGGATACGTTTTCCGGGGAACAGTTGCTCAGTAATCTCTTTATGTTTCTGTTTGAACAGCTCGTCATTCTTTCACGCGGAGTGCTGGCTGAAGGTGCACATCCGAAGGCGGCAGCTGAAATGAAGTGGCAATTGACAAAAGAGCTGATCGGGAGTGGCAATGATTTCAAGCAGATGAAACAATGGGCGAATACCATGATCATTCGTTTTGTAAATCTGGTAAAGGAAAAAACGGAAAAGCCTTCTGCATGGTTTGTAGATGAAGCTGAGGAATTTATTGCCCGTCATTACCACCATCCCCTTACGCTGGAATACGTGGCGGAGAAGGTTCATGTCAGCCCAGCCTATCTTAGCCGTATTTTTAAAGAAGAACGGCAGGAAAACTTTGTCCAGTACCTTAACAAAACGCGAATCTATCATGCAAAACAGCTATTGTCGAAAACGCAAGTAGAGATAAGCGAGATTGCTTCACGCGTCGGTTTTCGGAATCAGAACTACTTTGCTACCGTGTTTCGCAAGCAGGAGGGGATTACTCCCTCAGAATTTCGCAAAAAGCTGCAACACAGTGACGATGCTCTGAAAAAATAAACGGATGCTACATTGCGATGAGGGAGGGGCAAAGCGAAAGTGAATATCGCCAGAATCGGAACAGATAACATCATTCGCTACGGCGAATATCCATTTTTGCATGTTCAAGAGAATGAATTCCTGAATGTTGATTTGGAGCGGGATTCCAACAAGCTCGGCAATGGTCTGAAAAAAATCGGGGTGAAAGAAAATGATCGTGTGGTGGTCATGCTGCCTAATTGCCCTGAAATCCTGTTGAGTTATCAGGCAATTTTGAAATTGGGGGCAATCGTGGTGCCGATTCACTTTGCTTCAGAATTCGCAGAATTGCACCTGCTGCTATCGGAGTGTGAACCGGTGGCGATGATTACTTCATACGACTTATCGGCTACTGTGCAGCAGGTTATTCATGAGCTTGATGATAAGCCCGAAATCATACTGACAGGTAACATCCATGGGAAATCAGCTCAGCGTATGAAAGGCACCTCGTTCGAAGCTCTTTTGCAAGCAGGGGAAGAAACGCTTCCCATCGCGGATCGATCCGGCGATGACACCGCTGCGATCATTTATACGTCCGGTACAACAGGAAAACCCAAGGGGGCAATGATTACCCATCACAATCTGTACATGGACATTAATCTTGAGCCGCAAGCGATAAATCTGTTAAGCGCAAACGGTGAGCGTGTGGTCGATGAGGACGTTATTATGACGACGTTGCCCCTCGGTCATATTTATGGGTTAACGATCATGCTTATGGCCTACGTAATTGGTGCCAAACTGGTGGTTTTGCCTGCTTATGATTCGGTCGAAGTTGCTTTGGCCATCGAAAAATACGGCGTTACCAGCTTTACGGGAGTTCCGGACATGTACGACCAGCTTGCAAATGATCATCGATTGAAATCATTTGAGCTCCGGAGTGTCAAGCGGTGGATTTGTGGAGGAGCTTCTTTGCCAAATGAAACCCGGCAACAATTTGAAGCGCGTTTTCACACGCAAATCCTCGAGTCGTACGGTATGACGGAAACGACAGGCGGGTTCAGTATTCAACGAACAAATCGGAAAATGAAGCCTGGATCAGTCGGAGAAATCATTCCTGGCTGTAAAGCGCGCGTGGTGAACAATGAGGGCAAAATTTTGCCGGTGGGACAGGTTGGAGAATTGATTATTAAGGGACCTATTGTTATGAAAGGATATTACAAGGATCAGCAAGCAACGGAAAAAGTGCTTGTCAATGACTGGCTTTACACCGGGGATATGGGGTTCATGGATGAAGATGGGGATATTTTTATCGTGGAGAGGAAGAAAGACCTCATCGCCTATAAAAACCTGACGATTTATCCTACAGAGGTTGAAGCGGTCTTGTGCAAGCATCCGAAGGTGTTGCATGCCGGCGTCATAGGGATTTTGCCACATGGGGAAAATGAAGTACAGATTAAGGCCTATGTTGAGCTTCAGGAGGATGCGGATGTCACAATCGAAGAAATCCAGTCGTTTTGCAGGAATTATGTAGCCGATTACAAGGTGCCCAGTATTGTTGAATTCAGGTCTGAGCTGCCGAAAAATGAACTGGGAAAAATCTTGCGGAAAAAGCTGCGCGAAGAAAACGATCCCTTGCGGACGACGGGTTATTGAATGATCAGCATGATGTCTTTTGCCAAAAAGGAGCTGGCGATATGAATGTAGCACAGGTGTGGCGCGAGAATATTGAGCGATATGGTGAATACAGGACGTTGAGTTTTGCTCAGCGAGATTTTACCAATGTGGAGCTGGACAAAATGGCCAGCAGCTTTGCAGGAGGTCTTAAAAAACGGGGGCTTCAGGAAAACGACCGGGTTGTCGTCATTCTTCCCAACACCCCGGAAGTGTTGATCAGCTACCATGCCATCGTAAAAACAGGCGCGGTTATTGTTCCGGTTACCTACTCTTTAAGCAGCAGCGAAATTCAGTACATTGTAAAGGATTGTGAGCCGAGGATGATCATTGCTGACCAATCGGCTGCCGGCAAGGTGGAGCAAGCGATTGAATGTTTGGCCAGCAAGCCGATCATCATCCATATTGACGGTCCGGAGGATGAACCTAACCGAATGAGTGCGATCATCGACTCAAGTGAACCGTACACGGATATATGCAAGCGGGAAGTGGAGGATCTTGCAGCGATTATCTACACTTCAGGGACCACAGCTTTAGCCAAGGGGGCGATGATCACGCATGGCAATATTTACGCTGGCCCACGCCTGGAATTGCAAGCGCTGGGGCTGCTATCACCTGAAGGGCAAACGCTCGTTGAACGGAATTTTTCCATGCTGGTCGTTCTCCCCATCTCCCATATTTATGGATTGACCATGACTGTTATGGCTTATGTTCTGGGAGCGCGAATCGTACTTCTGTCGCGGTTTGATGCGAAACAGGTAGTAAGCCTCATTGAAGAGGAACAAATCCATCAATTTGCAGGCGTTCCGACCATGTTCCATAGATTTTCAGAAAATTCAGAAAAATATGGCTGCGATTTGTCTTCCGTGAAGTATTGGGTTTCGGGTGGGGCGCCGCTTCCCCATGAGGTTCGCCTGCAATTTGAACAGCGCTACCAGGCCAAAATTATTGAAGGGTACGGCTTGACCGAGTCAACATCAGGGTTTGCCCTGCAACGTTTAGACAAGCCTCAAAAAGCAAACTCGGTAGGTCAAGCGTTGCCGGGGGTTGAGGTAATGGTAGTCGATGAAAACAACAACAGGCTGGGCTGTGGTGCAATTGGAGAATTGGCGATCAAGGGGCCGAACGTTATGAAGGGCTACTATCGCATGGAGGAAGAAACGGCAAAAGTTATACAACAAGGCTGGTTGTTAACGGGAGATGTTGGTTACATCGATGAGGACGGGGATATTTTCCTTGTAGAGCGGAAGAAAGACATGATCATCAGGGGAGGATTCAATGTTTACCCCAAAGAGGTAGAACATGTGCTGATGAACCACCCGGCGATCATGGAAGCCGGGGTGATCGGGGTATCCGATCAGGAAATGGGCGAGATTGTTAAAGCATTTGTCGTTCTCAAATCAGGTATGGACGCTTCCGAAACAGAGGTTATCGACTTCTGCAAACGCTTTCTGGCAAAATACAAGGTTCCGCAGTATGTAGAATTCATCTCGGCTTTACCCAAAAATGATTTGGGAAAAGTGCTCCGCAAGGAACTGCGGATGATTTCTGCCAAAAAAGAGGCGTACTAAATAAAACAGGCAGGGTTGCTGTTGCCTGGATGAATGTAGTGGATGTAAGCGGGAGTGATTGCTACGCCGAGAAAAGATAGCAAAGGGGGAAGGTACAATGATGAGCGAAAAGGATGTGCAGCTTGCAAAAGGGGAAGTAAACGGGGGCACACAATTAAAGAAAACGATTAATCCGGTGATTCTGTGGGGACTGGCATCAGGTCTGATCATCGGTTGGGCATGGATTGTTCTCATTCAAGACTGGTTTGCACTGGCAGGCCATTCCATTATCATATCCCACATATTGGTAGCCCTGCTGGTGATTCCGATTGGAATTGCCTATAGCGAGCTGATGACAATGCTTCCATACACAGGGGGACCGATCCAATACGTAGCAGCCGCTTATAACTGGAATGTTGGCTATTGGATTGGCTGGATCATGTTGGCTTTATACTTTAACATTGTTACGGTGGAAATATTTTCAATCTCAAAGTTTTTGAAATATTTATGGTTTCCTGATATGAGCATGACGGAGATGCAAATCGTCGGCATCGCAGTCGCTATCCTCTTTTTCTTTCTCATGTCCAAATCGATAGACGTAGGCGCGTTAATGAGTTTTTGGATCTTTATTCTTCTGTTATTTGTCGGGGGTGGCTGGTTTATCTTGGCTGGCAGTACAGGCAGCTGGACGATCCAAAATTTTGAACCCTTTTTTCCCAAAGGAGTAGGAGGCATGTTGATCGGTGCCGGTTTAATGGTTGGGATGTACGCAGGCTTTGACGCAATACCGCAGCTTGCGGAAGAAGCCAATTTTCCACGCAGAAAATTCCCGCTGATCATTATTGCCAGTATCGTAACGAGCCTGATCTTTTATGTCATTACGATCCTTGCCATCGGGGGCCTGGCTTCGAGCACAGAGATTGCCTCAACTGATATGGCAACATCAGTGTTTGCCGCCCGCTATTATGGTGATGCAGGCCGGTATTTCGTCATGCTGGGTGGGCTTTGCGCATTGGTTTCAACGCTCATCGGTACGTGGATAGGTGGAACGAGGCTGCTCTATGCGATGGGGAGGGCTCGGATTTTACCAGAGGTGTTTAGTTCTCTTAACAAAAATGGATCGCCTCGCCTGGCAAATGTGGCTGCCCTTATCTACTCTATCGTCTTCCTGCTATTTGCTGCGGACATTTGGGTTTTATATATTGTACTGGCATTTGGGGTTGGTTTTGTTTATATGGTAGTCTCATCCAGCGTTGTGGTATTAAGGGTGAAGCATCCCGAATGGAACAGACCTTACCGGATGCCGGGAGGAATGTTCATGGGTGTATTAGCGACGATTGCGAGCGTGCTCATTTTCGTATTCTCGCTGAATGGAATCCCGGTGATGAGCTATGTCATTATTGCAGGACTTTTTATTGTTGGCTTGGTTGTCTGGTTATATATGAACCGGTTAAAGAAAAAATACCCTGAAAAATATGCGCTTTCGCCTGTTGTACCGCCAACATTACGGGAATAAAAAGCTGCTTTTCCCGATGAAAAAGTATGGATAGAGGACGCGGAAACATTCTGAACCTCTATCCATTTTCTTTATCCCACCATCACAGCGAACACCACACCCGGCCCATGCACGCCGATAGTCAAATCGTCTCCATATCCGCCGATCGGCTCGGCCAGAAAAATAAAATGCATCCCCGCTGGAAACGCGTCTCGGGACACCCGTCAACAGGAAACATTTAACGGCCATGCACGTCTTATTTGTATGAAAGAGTGCTAGATCACCCGCTGAAAACCTGATGAGTTCGGAGGAATTGCCTTGTTCATGCTGAAAGTTCGCCCCGCTACGCTGCTCTTATGCGGATTGGCAACTATGACACTCCCATTTGCCGGAGGGGATGTCTGGTTGAGAGCCGCCCCCGTTTTCGCCCAAGCTGCCGATATGAGCCAAACCGCCTTGTCTCAATGGATTCAGTCCGTATATTCAGAGTATCAGGAAAATGGCGACCTGTCGGCAGCGACCTTGCAGAAGCTGCACGATCAAGCAGATGCACTCATTCCATACATACAGGCAGGGATCCTAATCTCCGCCAACAGAATTCCGCTCACGACCGCCTATTCCCAAAATATTTACAGTGAGTGGAATTTTTGGCTGCGGGTTGGCCATGAAGTAAACAAGCCGCAATTGCAGGAACCGCTGTTGCGCTGGCTAACCGACAAGCGGCCGATGCCCGACCCGTTTGCCTATGCACGGGCGATGCGCGACCTGCTCCCGGCTGGCAAGGAAGACCTGCTGAAAGCCGAATTGGCGCATGCTTCCTATGACGGTACCGGCGCCATCCTTGACATCCTCTCCTCACGAAACAAAGTGACGTCGGAACAGTTGGAAGCATGGTTGAAATCGCCGGTTGGCGCTGCCCATGCCAGCCAGTATATCGGCTATCTCGCGAACACTCCGGACGGCAAAGCTAGGCTGATGCAATTATTCGATGAGCCGTCACTCTCGGCCGAAGCGAAGCGCAGCATCATCTTCCAGCTTTCCGGCAAGGAGAATGTCGGCTGGCTGCGCAAAGTGGCGAGTACGACAACCGATCCTTACATTGAGCAGACCATTGACGCCCAGCTCGTCTGGGATCACGGGGACACGGCAGCGGCCAAACGGCTGTATGAGAGCGGGATGAAAGCCGGTTTTCTCCAGCCATTGTTTGCTCCTGTCGAGCGGGAGCTGATCAAGCTTTACCCGGATGGAGAGTTGGCCAAAGGGATCAAGCACTATAGTGAAATAAAAGGCAGCCCTTATTTTTTCGGGGGCGACGACGAGGCTTGGTATACGCCTCGTGGAGCGGATTACGCCCAGCCGGAAGCAGCCATCAAGCAATGGCTTGATTTTATTCAAGCGTACCCCAAGCATCCGGCAGCCGATGATGCGGCTTACAGGTTGGCCCGATGCTATCAAATGCTGGGCAAATTCGATCAGGCGCTCTACTGGTTTGAACAAGCGACCCAGATCGGGGATCGCGACATCTCCTACGATGCAGTCGGACAATTTTTATATATGATCGACGTAGAGATGACGGAAAAGGATTTTGCAAACATGGACCAAAGCAAGCTGCCGGATTGGCAAAAAGCGTGGCTGCAATACGCAGCGGCGGTTTCCACGCTGCGCAGACCAGTCAGCCTGGCACGCAAGCCGTCCAGGCTGCTATGGTTCAAATCCGCTCGGGATGCTTGTGATCACGCAATCGGGGGTACCGGACATTCCGCGATGAAAGTCACGCACGAGGTTTTTCCCCGTTCAGCTCAGCAGCAGCGGCGACTGCCTTGCGAATCGACGCCTTATAGCCTTCTGGCATGTGCAGCCGTTCCAATTCGCCGGGCGTAAACCAGCGAAATTCATTGTGCTCATCGCTGATGACAATGTTTGCCGGATTCGGACAGTCACAGATGTATGTGACGATAAACACCTCTCTGCCGTGATACACTTCATACACCCATACGTCGTTCAGCCGAACGGACGTACAGGCGATGCGGAGCTCTTCATAGATTTCCCGGCATACGCATTCCTCGACCGTTTCACCTCGTTCCAAGCGACCGCCGGGAAGCTCCCATTCGGTGCGTTCATTCTTCAGCAAAAGGATTTTTCCTTCATGCTGGATAATCCCTTTGGCAGATATGGGCAATTTTACGCTCAAGCTGCTCGCGCTCCTTCCACAGAGGGTAAATTAGCATGCACGAAACGGTAATATCTGGTATAATAACAATACTCGATTTGCGTCAATGCGATTGAGGTCTACGAATCAATCGGAATGTATCGTACACGTAACGGGTATAACGGAAGAAATGAATTGGCAACGATAGAAGATGAGCTCGTTATTTATCAGGATCATTGGGGGACATAAATGCATACATTGCACGGTGTCTGGTTGCCAGATGCTTTTTTTCTTTTTTGCCGCAAAGATGAACAGATCTTGCCGGTGACACAGTGGACGGAGCGGCTGTTCGCAGGAGACGACAGCGAAATTATCGAAAGCGGGAAGGTAGGCGTTCGCACGTTTCAGCTGCCGACGATCAGCGCAACAGAGACAGATAGCGGCCGACGTCCGCCGGCCTTAACGCTCCAGCAAATAAACGGCGTAGCCATTTCCATTCAGGCAGCGTATACGTTCCTTACGTCGCTCTCTTCCGAACAGATGGCGGAACGCGGCTATCAGCTCGCAGATGACCTGCGGTTTTGGAAGCGGGTGACGCTGTTTGCGCTGGAACTGGTGAAACGGGGGCGCTATACCCCGACGATCGTGATCAATAAAGCCAAGTCGTACGGATTTGGCGTCGCACGGCCGGGGTGGCGGCCAAATGTAGAGCTTGCAGGGGATCAGCAGCGCATCCACTTGCTCGCCCTCGCCATGCCCCCGATCTGCCGGTCCTACGATCCCAAAGGTGCAGAGGGCTGGATTCACGAGGATCCGAGAGATATTTTGCTGTCTTATATCGAACAGATCATGAGCATCCTGATCAATCAGTGGGGTACCAATCAATTCGCTGCCCGGCAAGCAATTCCTTTTCGCGGCGGCACAACATTAGCCGCTCAATGGTTTCATGCATTATTGACCAAGTCGGGAGATGCGACGCTGTTTGCGGCGACGAGCGAGCTGCGCAAGCTGTCCGCGCAGATTGCCGAATGGACAAATCGCAAAATGCCGACGCAACCCATGCGGTTGTTTTTTCGTCTTGAGCCGCCGGTTGAAGACGATGCGTGGAAGCTGCACGTTTACTTGCAATCCATCGCTGATCCCAGCCGGTTTTTGGCTGCGGCGGACATATGGCAGCAGCATCCGCATCTGGAAGGGCTGCTGCTAGCCGAACTGAGCGAGGCTGCCGGTTTTTTTGAGAAATTGGATGAGATCAGAAATCAGCCTGCACCCGACTGCCTTCAGCTTACCATTGAAGAAGCGTATCAATTTCTGCGGGAAGCGGCGGAGAAATTGCAGGATAACGGCTTCGGCGTACAGGTGCCTGTCTGGTGGAGCAGGCGCAACCAAAGCCGGCTTGGCATCACGCTGCGGATCAAGCAACCGGAGTACCTGCGCAGTGCACCTGCTGCTGCCAGCTCGTTCGGTCTCAGCCAGCTGCTCGAATTTGACGCGCAGGTGGCCATGGATGAACAAGAGCTGACGGCGGACGAATTGCAGCAGTTGGCAGAAGCGAAGCTGCCGCTAATCCGTCTGCGCGGTGAGTGGAAAGAGGTCAATGCTGCCGATATCGCCCGGCTGTACCAATACGTCACGGAAAAACCCCAGCGCACGCTGCGCATGAGCGAATTGCTCTATTTAATGGCCGAAGAAGAAGAAGCACCAATTACTATTGAGCATATGCCAAAAGTGAAATTTTCCATGCCAACTGTGCTGCGCAATTTGCTGGAAGGAAAAATGACCGAGGAATTGGCCAATCGGGTCGTGCCCGATACGTTCAAAGGGAAACTGCGGCCGTATCAACAGGTCGGTTATGCATGGCTGGCGACGATGACCGAGATGGGCTTCGGGGTGTGCCTTGCAGACGATATGGGATTGGGCAAAACGATCCAGCTCATCACGCTGCTGCTGTCCGTCCAAAAGAGCAAGCCCGCGCTGATCATCTGCCCGACTTCGCTCGTCCACAATTGGCGAAACGAGCTGAGCCGATTTGCGCCGTCACTCAGGGTTATGGTTCACCACGGTCAGCAGCGGGTGCACGGCCAGGTGTTCAGCGAGCAGGCGCAGCTCCACGATGTGGTCATTTCCACCTATTCACTGACCAGCCGGGATGAGCAGAATTTCGCTTCCCTGATCTGGTCGTACCTCGTCCTCGATGAGTCGCAATACATTAAAAACAGCGCAAGCAAGCAGGCGAGAAGCGTCATGGCGATCAAGGCAGAGCACCGTGTGGCTTTGACCGGTACGCCGGTTGAAAACCGTCTGCAAGAGCTCTGGTCGCTGTTTCACTTTCTCAATCCAGGCTATTTGGGAACACAACGGCAGTTCCACACGCGATTTGCCGTGCCGATAGAGCGGGAGCGCCGCAAGGATCGGACGCAGGTACTGCACCAGTTGACGCGGCCGTTTATTTTGCGCAGGGTCAAGACAGATCCGGCGATTATTCAGGAGTTGCCTGAAAAAATCGAACAGAAGACTTACTGCACGCTCACATCCGAACAGGTCAGTCTGTACCAGGCCACCGTGACGGATATGCTGGAGCAGATTCGCACTGCGGACGGGATCAAGCGCCGCGGCCTCGTCCTGGCATCGCTGACCCGGCTCAAACAAATATGTAATCACCCGGCACTGTTTCTCGGGGATCGTTTCCTCCAGCCTGGCCGCTCAGGCAAGCTGCAGAGGCTGCGGGAAATTGTCGGAGAGATTTTGGAAAATGGCGAGGCTGTCTTGATGTTCACACAGTATGTAGAGATGGGGCAAATGATCGCGCGCTTTTTGGAAGCGGAATTTGCCGAGCGCTGCCTGTTTTTGCACGGAGGCGTGAAGCAGCAGGCGCGGGAAGAGATGATTCAGTCCTTTCAGACGGCCAGCGGTCCGAATCTGTTTGTTCTTTCGTTGAAAGCAGGCGGAGTCGGACTGAATTTGACCAAAGCGAACCATGTCATTCACTTTGACCGCTGGTGGAATCACGCCGTCGAGAACCAGGCGACCGATCGCGCGTACCGGATCGGACAAAATAAAAACGTACTCGTTCATACCTTTATTTGCCAAGGGACGCTGGAAGAGCGCATCGACGAATTGATCGAGTCGAAAAAGAACTTGGCCGATCAAGTGATTGGAACAGGGGAGAACTGGCTGACTGAGCTGTCCGTCGGCGAGTTGACGCAGTTGTTTACGCTGCGTGACGAACTGCTTGTGGAAGAGGAGGGACAGGGATGAGTCAAAAGCTGACAAAGCAGTTGAAATGGTGGGCGAGGGCGTGGCTGGAAAAGCTGCTCGCCAACACAGACAAAGCCCGTAAACAGCGGGGATACGGCTTATACGAGCAGGGGGCTGTGCGCGATCTCGTTTGGGCAAAGGGCAGTATCACAGCGCGCGTACGCAGCACCAGCTACTACACGTACGAGGTGGCGCTGCACTTCAAGCAATTCACGGACCGGGAGAGGCAGCAGGTGCTTACATGCTTTCATTTGCAGCCGGACTGGTATGCCGAGCTTTTGGCAGGCCGCATGCCTTTTCGCGACGAAGCCGAGGCAGGGCCGCTGGGGATCTCTCTCGTTCCCGCTGAAGATGCGGGTCCTGACTCGCATTGTTCCTGCCCTGATGGCGTAAAGCCGTGCAAGCATATCATCGCCGTGTATTACGCCGTCAGTCAGGCATTCAGCAGAGAGCCGCTCCAGCTCTTTGGCATCCGCGGTCTGGATCAGGCGGGCATCCGGGAACAAATGCAAGCGGGCGAGCAAATAGCGGCAGATTTGCCAGAGCCGGAGCTGGGTGGTGCTTTTTTGCGCAAAGCGGCGGAAAACGGTACGTTTTGGTCGACAACGGCAGAGTTTGACCAGGTGGAAATTCAGCTCGATACGCCCTTGCTCGCTCCCGATTGTCTGCCGCTGCTCTGGGGGGAACCCGAGTTTTTGCGCAGCAGGGAGCCGTCAGCGACGATGCTGTTGACAGCTCTCATGCGGCTTGTGAGCGAACGGGCAAATGTTGAGTCGGTCGCTCGCGAGTGAGCAATCTACTCGAGAAAGCGAATTTTGGCAAACGTGGACTCGTCATTGGGCAAAACGATCCGCTCCGTTCGCGGATGCTTGACGAAGATGACGATCCACTGTTCGTCTATATGCTCGATGATGCCTTTTCGCTTGACGCTGCCGCTAAAGGCCACTTTTTTTCCGAGCAGCTCTTCCATGTGGCGGTTCCCTCCTTTTGCCTTCTGCCGCTACCAGAATGTCGGTTTGGCAACCATGAACGACATCATGATCAGCATCAGCAGCAAATACGTATAAATAGCGAGCCGCAGCTTGCTCATCAGCTTCCCGATCGCTTCCGGCCCGGCATCAGCCAGTTTCCGCAGCAAGGGGGTAAAGGCGCGCGCAATGAAGAACAGTGAGCCGAACAGAATGAGCAAGGTCAAGACTATCCATGCCGTCGTCCACTTCCAGTGGCCCCACCAGACGAGCAGCGCACCGCTCAAGACGAGCACATGGCCCGCATGCTTGGACAGCCTTACGACGAAGCGAAACGACTGGAGATAAGCCAGCAGCTGAACCCGCTCCGGCACATGCTGCTGGTACAGAAACGGGAGAAGCACGACATACGGTCCGATCGAGAAGACGGCGCTGAGAATATGTACATACAGAATCAAGGAAAACATTGATAACGGCCTCCACGCTGACAGTAGCTGGATGCTCGCGAGAGGTTAAACCGGGCGGAATTCATGTGTCCAGACCTTCATTTGCGGCAACCAGGGCATTCCCGGATGCATCGACATGATGTATTGCTTGTACGCTTCCAGATCGGCAAAACCTTCCGCCTGGGCGTGAGCGTCCGTCAAGTCGCCCAGCTCCTGTCGATACACCTTGTATACTTCGAATTTTTTGCCATCCAGCTCCATGATCTCACCGGGATCGGCATAGCGGCCATTTCGCCTTGTTGCCGTTTTCTCTCCGGCCAGCACGCGAGCGATATCGGCGGGCTTTGTCACGAGCTTGTCAATCGTACAGGTTTTCGGGGGGAGCGCTTCAGACATGGTCAATCCTCCTTTGTCAGTACATGGTTTCGGAAATGGTTCCACATCGATTGTACATGAAAGCAGCTTGTCTTGAAAGACGGCCGGAAAATCGAATGCGCATATGAAAAAGATATGGATAGGAAATAATTTTGCAAGTAAAATGATTTTATCTGTTGGATAAAGGGGGTTCTCTGCAGGATGAAATTTACCGAGGCACCGTATCAACGACCGGACATGAAGGCGCTGGAGCAGGAGTGCAAGCAGCTCGTGGGACAATTTCGTGAGGCGACGAGCTTTTCAGCACAAGACCGTTTGCTGGAGAAAATCAATCAGCTCCGCAATCACTTTGAGTCGATGCGCGAAATTGCCCAAATCCGTCACACAATCGATACGACGGACGATACATACAAGGATGAGCAGGATTTTTACGACGAGGTGCAGCCGATCTACCAGGGCATCGTGACGAATTACTACAACGCCTTGCTGGCATCTCCCTATCGGGCGGAGCTGGAGCAAAAGTGGGGCAAGCAATTGTTTACGATCGTAGAGTGTACGGTCAAGACGTTTTCGGAAGCGATCATCGCAGACCTCCAGACGGAAAACAAGCTGTCCAGCGAGTACACCAAGCTGATGGCTTCCGCCAGGATCGATTTCGAAGGCGAGGAGCGAACCCTGTCGCAGCTGTATCCGTTCGAGGTTTCGAAGGATCGCAGCATGCGGAAAAAAGCCAGTGAGGCGCGGTACGGCTTCATGCAGGCAAACGAGGAAAAGCTTGATCAGATATACGATCAGCTGGTCAAGGTGAGGACGAACATCGCCCGCACGCTGGGGTATGAAAATTTTATTGAAGTCGGCTATATGCGAATGAATCGCTCCGACTACAATGCGGAGATGGTCGCGGCTTTTCGGGAGCAAGTACGCAAATACATCGTTCCTGTCGCCGCCAAGCTGCGCGAGCGGCAGCGGCAGCGCATCGGTGTGGAGCAATTGATGTACTACGACAACGACTTCATTTTCAAAACGGGCAATGCTACGCCCAAAGGCAGCCCGGAATGGATCGTGGCCAATGCGAGACAGATGTACAAGGAACTGTCGCCTGAGACAGACGAATTTTTCACGATGATGATCGAGCAAGAGATGATGGATCTCGTCAGTAAAAAAGGCAAGGCAGGCGGTGGCTACTGCACGTACATTCCGTCTCTTTCGGCGCCGTTTATTTTCTCCAACTTCAATGGGACGTCAGGGGATATCGACGTCTTGACGCATGAGGCCGGGCACGCCCTGCAAGCGTACGTGAGCGGGCATTACCAGATTCCGGAGTACTATTTCCCGACCAGTGAAGCAGCGGAGATCCATTCCATGAGCATGGAGTTCATTACGTGGCCGTGGATGCATCTCTTCTTCCAGGAAGAGACGGACAAGTACAAGTTCAGCCACCTCAGCGAAGCGCTGATGTTTATTCCCTACGGCGTGGCAGTGGATGAATTCCAGCACTTCGTCTACGCCCATCCGTCGGCTACACCGGCTGAGCGCAAGAGGGCATGGCGGGAGATCGAGCGCACCTACTTGCCGCAGCGAAATTACGCCGGCAACGACTACCTGGAGCGGGGCGGCTTCTGGCAGCGTCAAGCGCACATATTCAACTCGCCGTTTTACTACATTGACTACACGCTGGCACAGGTGTGCGCATTCCAGTTCTGGAAACGCGCCCACGAGGACAGAGAAGCCGCCTGGACGGATTACATGCACCTGTGCAAGCTGGGCGGCAGTCGATCGTTCACCGAGCTGGTCGCTGCCGCCAATCTCATCTCGCCATTTGACGAGTCATGCATTCAATCGGTTATCGGCGAAATCGAAGCGTGGTTGAACCAGGTGGATGATGCAGCACTGTAAATAGGAAAACACATAGCCAACGTTGCGGGCTATGTGTTTTTTTATGGCAGAAGTGTGTGGAATGCTTTGAAACCAGCGCTTCAGGGCGATTATCGCTGTAACCCGCGTATAGCTTCCAACAGGCGCTCGACCTCTTCGCGCGTATTGTAGAGCGATATGCCGACGCGAACCAAACCGCCCTTGTCCTCGAGCCGTAGTGACTCGTAGACGCGCAGGGCGTAAAAATGCCCGCCCCAGACGAACAGTCCTTGCTCGCCGAGCAGCTTGGCGACTTCTTCCGAGTTGACGCCGTCTACCGTAAACGAAACGGTAGGCGCACGCAACCCGGCGGTAAACGGCTGGCCGTAAATCGTCACGTGGCTCATCTTCGCCAGCTCGGTATAAAAATGCCGGGCCAACTCGTCTTCGTAGCGGTGAATGATGGCCATGCCGTCAAGAACGCGCTCGCGCAGCGTATCGCCGTCGCCAAACGAGGCGATGTATTCGACTGCGGCTTTGACACCGTTCAAGGCGGCAAAATTAAGCGTACCTGTTTCGATTCGGTAAGGAGCGTCGTCTAGCTGCGGCCGCAGCTTGTCCGTCTTGAGCGAATCGAGCAGCCCTTCGCGACAGTAGAGGACGCCGATGTGCGGACCGTAAAATTTATACGCAGAGCACAGCAGAAAGTCAGGGTCGAGCTCGCTTGCGTTCATTGGAAAATGCGGTGCGTAGTGCACGGCGTCGACCAGCAGCCAGGCACCGACGGATCGGCTCATTTCCCTGAAGCGAGGCAGATCGTTGACAGTGCCGAGCGAATTGGACGAGTAGCCGACGGCCACGAGCTTCGTCTTGTCTGACAGCTTGCTCTGGAAATCATCCATGTCGATTTGCCCGCCAGTCGTCATTTTCACCGAATGAACGATGGCACCGTGTTCGGCAAGCGCAAGCCACGGGCCGCGATTGGCTTCATGGTCGAGATCAGTGACGAGCACCTCATCGCCCGCGCGGATCGAACGGGCAATCGCTCTGCTCAAGGCAAAGGCCAGTGAAGTCATATTGGCGCCAAACGAGATGGTTTCCGGCGAGCTCGCGCCCAAGAACGCTGCCATGGCTTCGCGCGTTTCCCAGACGATGGCATCCGTCTCGACACTGGTGACGAAAGGCCCGTGAGCGTTGGCATTGCTCGTTTCATAATACGACGAGATGGCGGCAATCACGTGCCGGGGGACTTGCGTTCCGCCGGGGCCGTCGAAGTAAGCGGCAGGATGCCCCGCCACAACGCGCGCGAGGGAAGGAAAGTCGGCACGCCGCTGTGCGATATCAAAAGACATTACCATCACTTCCTTTGGTTTGCTATGATTCCGTACATGTAGAGACATTCGCTGGACAGCGCTAAACTCCTGTTTGTCCAGACGGAGGATTTCCCCCGTCTGGCCGAAGCCTCGGAACGCAACGGTTCGACGCCGAGCAATTGCCGGGAAATCGATGCGGCAGGGTACCGGATGCTGCTGGAATCCGCCTATTGTGGCGAGAACCAGCCTGGTAGCCGGATCTCGCTATTGTATAGACTTTGCAAATTGCGATATAATGGTGGATAGCATAATTTTCTAAATGAATGCGTCATGACGATCAGCGTTTCCTACCAAGCAGCAGTTTCGTGCCAACGTTCGAGATATAGCTGTAGAGATCATGTTGGAGGTTAATTTTATATGAAGTCAGAACAGGTGAAGATCACAGCACAGTACGACCACCGAAAAGTTGAACAAAAATGGCAAAAATATTGGGACGATAACAAGACGTTTAAGCTTGTCGAGGAAGCAGGCAAGCCAAAATTCTACGCGCTGGATATGTTTCCGTATCCGTCCGGTGCCGGGCTGCACGTAGGCCATCCGGAAGGGTACACAGCGACCGATATCGTTTCCCGCTATAAGCGGATGAGAGGGTATCAGGTACTCCATCCGATGGGCTGGGACGCGTTCGGGCTGCCTGCCGAACAGTATGCCATCGATACGGGACAGCACCCGCATGCATTTACCGTAAAGAACATCGACAACTTCCGCCGGCAAATCAAATCGCTCGGCTTCTCCTACGATTGGGATCGGGAAATTTCCACGACAGATCCGGAGTACTACAAATGGACACAGTGGATTTTCCTGCAGCTGTATAAAAAAGGCTTGGCATACGTCGATGAAGTAGCGGTGAACTGGTGTCCTGCACTGGGGACTGTCCTCGCCAATGAAGAAGTCATCGACGGCAAGAGCGAGCGCGGCGGCCACCCGGTCATCCGCAAACCGATGAGACAGTGGGTGCTGAGAATTACGGAGTACGCCGAGCGCCTGCTGGAAGACCTGGAAGAACTCGATTGGTCGGAAAGCATCAAGGATATGCAGCGCAACTGGATTGGCAAATCCAGCGGTGCCGAGCTCGACTTTCCGATTGAGGGCACGGATGCGGCTCTGACCGTGTTTACCACGCGCCCTGATACGCTGTTCGGCGCTACCTACTGCGTAATTGCGCCAGAGCACAAGCTGGTCGATGTCATCACTACGGCAGAACAGAAGCAGGCTGTACAGGCGTATGTAGAGCGGGCAGCGATGAAAAGCGACCTGGAGCGCACCGACCTGGCCAAAGACAAGACCGGTGTCTTTACCGGCGCTTATGCCATCAATCCCGTCAACGGCGAAAAGCTGCCGATCTGGGTAGCGGACTACGTGTTGATCAGCTACGGCACGGGTGCGATCATGGCTGTGCCGGCACACGACCAGAGAGACTGGGAATTTGCCAAAAAGTTCAACCTGCCGATCGTGGAAGTGGTGGCTGGCGGCAATCTCGAAGAAGCTGCCTACACGGGCGACGGTCCGCTCGTCAACTCCGGATTCCTCAACGGGCTGGGAACCAAAGAGGCAATCGCCAGGATGATCGACTGGCTGGAAGCGAACAACAAAGGCAAGAAGCGGATCACCTATCGTCTGCGCGATTGGCTGTTCAGCAGACAGCGCTACTGGGGTGAGCCGATTCCGATCCTGCACCTGGAAGACGGCACGATGAAGCCGGTGCCGGAAGACCAGCTGCCACTGCTGCTGCCGGATGTCGACAAGATTGCACCGTCGGGCACAGGGGAATCTCCGTTGGCCAACATCAAGGAATGGGTGGAAACGATCGACCCGGAAACAGGCCAAAAAGCGCGTCGCGAAACGAATACGATGCCGCAATGGGCCGGCAGCTGCTGGTACTATTTAAGATATATTGATCCACACAACGACAAAGAGCTGTGCTCGAAAGAAAAACAAAAGCAATGGCTGCCTGTCGACCTGTACATCGGGGGAGCGGAACACGCCGTCCTGCACTTGCTGTACGCCCGCTTCTGGCACAAAGTGCTGTATGACATCGGCGTCGTCGATACAAAAGAGCCATTCCAAAAGCTTGTCAACCAAGGAATGATTCTCGGGGAAAACAACGAAAAAATGAGCAAGTCGCGCGGCAATGTCGTCAATCCAGATGACATCGTCAATGAGTTTGGTGCGGATACGCTGCGGATTTACGAGATGTTCATGGGCCCGCTGGAGTCCTCCAAGCCGTGGAATACGAATGGCGTGGAAGGGGCGCATCGCTTCCTGACGAGAGTCTGGCGTCTGTTCGTTCCGGAAGACGGTCAATTGAATCCAAAAATCGGCAACCATCCTGGCTCGGACTCGTTCAACCGCGTCTTGCACAAGACGATCAAGGCGGTTACGAACGACCTGGAAAACCTCCGCTTCAACACGGCGATCAGCCAATTGATGGTACTGTTGAACGAAGCGAACAAGGAGACCTACATTCCGAAGAAAGCGATGGAAGCGCTCGTCCTGATGCTCTCGCCCATCGCACCGCATATCGCCGAAGAGCTGTGGAGCTACCTTGGTCACAGTCAGACGCTCGCTTACGAACCGTGGCCTGAGTATGACGAAGCACTGACAATCGATAACGAAGTGGAAATCGTCGTTCAGGTCAATGGAAAAATCAAGGATCGTCTGATCGTGCCGCTCAATCTCGCCGAAGAGAGCGTCAAGGAACAGAGTGTGCAGCTTCCGGAAGTAGCGGCCGCAATCGCCGGCAAACAAATTCGCAAATTCATTGTCGTGCCGAATCGTTTGGTCAACATCGTTGTGGGATAATCGAAATAGGAGACAACAGGAATAACACTTGGCTGGTTCACATACGCGGGATCAGCTAGCTGTTTTCCTCTGCAGCCCGCCCGGCGCAGCTTTATCGTAGCCGGTCGGGTTTTTCTTCATTTGAGAGATAGAGGAGAAAGAACAATGCGTTGGATACTTCTTGTGTTTTTAGGTTCATGCAGCTACGGGATTCTTTCCACCTTTGTCAAATCGGCCTACGCGGGTGGATTTACTGTGCAAGAGGTGACAACATCCCAGATCCTCATCGGCGCACTCATGCTCTGGCTGGTGACGCTTTGCCTGCCGGGAAAAAAAGCCGTTCCACTGCGGTCGTGGGGCCGGTTGCTCGCTGTCGGCCTGCCGCTGGGCGGCACAGGTATTTTTTACTACAATGCGCTGCAATACGTTCCAGCCTCGATCGGGATCATTCTGCTGTTCCAATTTGCCTGGATCGGTGTGCTGATTGAAGCCATCATCGAGCGTGCCTGGCCGAAGAAAGAAAAGCTGCTGGCGCTGCTGTTTCTGGGAATTGGGACGGTATTGGCGGGGGGAGTCCTGGAGGAGGGAATCCACTCCCTGCACCCGCTCGGAATCATCTACGGATTGCTCTCAGCGATTACGTACACGTTGTTCATCTTGTTTAGCGGCCGTGTAGCGCTCGAGGTGGAAACCTGGAAACGCAGTGCGATCATGGCGACAGGATCGGTCATTCTCGTTTTACTCGTCTATACGCCAGCTCCGCTGTTTTCAGGGGCACTCGCTCATGGATTGCTCATCTGGGTATTGCTGCTCGGTCTCTTTGGAATTGTAATCCCGACAGCCTTTTTTAATTACGGCATGCCCAAAATCGGCGTAGGGCTTGGCTCCATCCTCGGTGCGGCAGAGCTGCCGACAGCCGTTTTCATGTCCAGCTTTGTTTTGAAAGAGCATGTGTCGCTTGTCCCGTGGAT
>CAMIVR010000031.1 GCA_946402065.1 uncultured Brevibacillus sp.
TTTCTTGGTCGATAAGAATTTATAAAAATTCTTATCGACCAAGAAAGGAGCGATTGGTGAAAAAAGCGATGGGCAGCGATAAATATGGTCGAACGCTGAGACTGTGCAAGGCATCAAAGTTCTTCTATGAAGTAACTCGCAGCAAGTTTAGCATTTCCTGCAGTGGTATGCTGACGGGGGGAATACCTCTGAACGAGACAAAGGGGAGGCTTAGCCGAACGAATTTGCCCTGATTGGCTATGACACAAAAGTTGGACACATCTCGATTCGCTCACTATTACGATCCGGGGGACATCGGGAAAAAGCGCTCCTGAACCTATTTCTGACGCGCGATCTGGGGGCCAGTATTTAAGATAAGAGCGTGAAAAGCAGTAGGAAATTTGGGGGGATGGTCAGCGAAACGAACATTATTGACCAGGAGTAATGGGAAAATTATAGGTAGTGAAACCAGCTACTGCGGTAGAGCGCTACACTGGCAGTGGAGAGGCCGTCGGTTCGATCCCGATAGGGTCCCATCATCATAAACAACCAAGCAGCCAATATGGCTGCTTTTTTTTGTGTATGGTGAGCTCCGCAGGACGGAGCGTTCTTCGGTGCCCCCTCAAAGGCGTTCAGTCCCACGTTATTTCAGAATAAACAATTCCTCGACGGGAAGACCAAAAACTCTTGCCATCTTAATGGCTAACACTGTACTCGGTATAAACTTGCCATTTTCAATCGTGTTGACCGTCTTTCTGGTGACCCCAATCAATTCTGCTAACTGTTCTTGTGTCAAATTCATTTTGGCTCGTTGCACCTTTATAGTATTTTCCAGAACATCTTCACTCATCGTCGAGAACCTCATCTTTGTCAAGGATTAAGTAACTTACCAGGGGAGAAATGACACCAGCGACGAGCAATATGTGTAAAACAAGCTGGATATTTAATGCAACATACAAGCTGAGCGTAAATAAAATCCCAACCAACCCCAAAATAACCCAAAAGCCTATCGTAAAGCTCTTAAGTCGAATCATTTGAAAATACTCATTATTTAATGAAATGGCCAATGGGCGCTTCTTTTGCATGAGAAACGATAACAGGACGATTTTCACGAGGTAATACGCCCAGACAATCCCACCAATAACAGCAATAATGGCAGTGAAGCCTGTGATTAATTTGACGGTGTCTACATGCAGATACCGAATCAAATATGTCAGCTGCCATATTGCAAAACCAATCAGGCTTCTTTTAATGAATTTTGTCCTGTTCTTTTCCAACTGTGTTACTTCAGATGCCAAATGGATCTCCCCCTTAAATGTAACCTTTAGTACTCATAATATAACCTTAATGTTACAAAAGCAAGATATACTTTCAAGCATCGCTCGTTTTTGGATCAGGCTATCCTAAGGGTGAAACCCTCGTGATAAAATCACGCGAAAGAGTGTGAGCAAATCAGCAGACCGTAACATATAAGCAGCTGTTTCAGAAAGTACATCCTCCGTGCAGCATTGCAGACAGTGTTCAAGCGGGTATCGTATCGGGAAGAAACGGCGCTGAAAGGCGAGTGTATACAGCAATCTAACCGTTTTACTACTTGGGAACACCGCTCCGATCACAGGTTGGCTTCCCATGCGTCGGATTTGCATACATACGCTTATATGACTAACCCGGAGACACAGCAGCAAAGGAGCGAATTCACGACTCCCCGGCACAGTAGACCGCTCCAAAGGCGGTCGGCTAAGGTAGATTATCTTATCTTTGAGTGGCTCCACGGTTTATCTTTGCCTAATCAGTATGACCCCAATTGTACAGAATCCAATGCCCGCGGCGACGGAACCTAAAAAACTGATCGTAGGATACACCGTTTCAGACGAAAAGAGAGTACCGAAATTGAGCACTCCCGAGAGAAGGATCAGCATACCGACATAAGCCGGGAATACTTTCGCCCGAATAATCGCGATGCCGAGCACTATCGACCCGATCAGCCCAAAAACCATCGAACCGAGTGGGAATATCGCGATGCTGGATTCAAAACCTTCCTGAATAACGTCAGGCGCTTTCCGGGCGAGCAGCGGTAAGATAGATACGAAATACGCGGTGATGGCGATTCCGAAAATAATACTCAAGGCGAATAGCAACACGCCGATGAGTCCCGACTTGCCTCCCCGACCTTTCGCTTGACGAAAGTATAAGGCGGGAAGACCGATCAGTAAAAGCACTCCTGCGACGAAACTCAGCGAATAAAAAGTTCCCCAAAGCGGGGTCTCGAATGTACGAATCGGTGCGGTGAAGTTCGTATCGACGAAAAATGCCAGGAGGGCAGTAAAAATGTGGAGGATGGCCCCCAGGATCAAGAAAACGCCGCTCATTCGAAACAAGCCTACATAAGTCATCTCGTTTTCCTCCTTGCTGATCGCTCCCTTACCATACCTCTACCTGTATCAATGAATCTGCTGGTCTTGATTAATCCATGTTACGGTTGCCTTTCTTCACTGGCAGCTTTCCTGGTCCGATATAAACGAACTGCATTGAATTCCATGGCTGTAGGCGTCGATGCCCCCTCCCCCCATTGCCCTTGACTTAGCAACGCCGTTCAATCATAAAGTATTCCTGGCTCGACTGCCCTATGCCTGACGGAGATAGTCCTTTTTGCATGCTGGTCTGACCGGCTGGATTGGCTCCACTGTTTTCATTCACGGTTCAGGTTTAGACGAGGCTTCGTCAAAACTTGGCTTCACTTTGGGTGGCTAATCTTTCCATATGCAAGTGCAAATCCCGCCCCGGCAATAGCGAATACTACTCCTCCTGCAGAACCTAATGTTGCCTTTTGCGTTGAACGATTTGCGGGATCAAAGACATTCTTGCCGGTGTATAAAACGCCTCTTCCGCAGGCAAGAGAGAAGAACTTGCAAATATGATCCAAATATCGGAAGCACCTAATTAGATAATCATCGAATTATTGATTAAAAAACGTGACTAACCATAATGCTAACCCCTGCAAGCTTGTTTGTCATACGAGGTGGGGATAGCGTATTAATCAAGGTTAATCATTCGGTTATTATCTAATTAGATGATCGTTTTACTGCATAGTAGGGTTGCTTACCTATCACGCGTTTTTCTTGGCAACGCTATTCGCGGCATTTTTGGTAGTGAAACTAACTACTATCGGAAAGGGCCACATTGGAAGTGCAGGGGTCAGTGGTTCGCTCTCTTTATCAATCGAAACCACTATTTACGCCCATTTTACTAAAATCTTTACTGTTGAACGTTGCCACTACCTTTGATTCAATTTCAGACTTTGCAGCCAAATATGCATCTGGAAAGTCTACATTGTATTTAGCAAAGTTGCTCAAGGCCAGAAACAGTATGTCTTTCTCAGCGGATATAACACCCTGAATCTCAAGCAACTTGGTAAGCAGATTAGCGATTTCATTTCTTGATAATTGATAAATCCTTCCTTTTAAAACAAACACACACTCTGCCAGTACTATTGAAGCAAGATGCAACAGAACGTTCCCATTAATAGCCTGTTCAAAAAGTTCCCTTGCTTTTACAGAGTGTTCGGGATGATCATTAGCTAGTAGCCGTAATATAATGTTGGTGTCAAGAATGTATTCCATCATCCATTTTCCTCGCTATTTCCTCTGTTCTTTCTACCCAAGCATCATTTATTACTTTTTTTAAGTCACGTGTATCCCCTTTTGGTTTTACTGACCCAAATAATTCGTCAACAATAGATTTCTTGACCACTTTAATTTTTGCTTCCCCGTCTTCTATGATAAAACGAATATTGTCCCCTTCTTCGATATTTAAAGCCTTTCTGATTTCTGCTGGTACAGTGATCTGGCCTTTACTTGTCAATTTACTAGATGCCGTGATCATATTGTCACCACCAATCATTACTTTTTTCAAACTTCCTTACAATTTAAGTATACCCTTACTGTAAATCAATGTAAATGCAATCAATATCGGAAGAATTCATGGCGATACTCCAATTGTTCTGGGAGTGAATTCTAACTACTAACAGATTTTATGACGCACGTTCCACAAACCCACGCAAAAATGCCTTCCCTGGATATTTCCAAGGGAAGGCTCGCGCATTATTTCAACTGTTTGGCAATGTCGACTAACTCGCTTTTGGTAAAGGCATCGCTGCTTTTAACGGAAATCTGCATTTTTTGCCCGTTCATCCACGTGATCGACTGATACTCCTTGCCCGACTCATCTTTCTCTGTGCGAAACAGTGCTTCGCTGCCGTTCAGGTCGAGTTTTTCGACTCCTGTACCCGGATCGCTGGAATACACCGTCTTGTCGACGGAATCGCCGAGATTATCGAACAGAATCATCACGCTTTTGCCGCTGTCGGCCCGGTATGTTGTCAAGACGCCTGTGATCGCTGAATCGAGCGGCACCTCTCTGACGATCATCTGCTGATCAGTCTTCAGCGCTTCCATGTACATCTCCTTGGAAATTTGCGCTTCCTCCTTCAATTTGTAGTCAACCGTTCCGCTGGCAAAACGGAAATGGCCTTCCAAGGCGGCGGGAATTTCCGCGAACGCGCCGATTGTCTTTTGGAGCTTGCTCACGTCGTCATAGCTAACGGGGTTTTGCACACCGATAATTCGTTTGTCCGGGTTCTCCTTGCCATTGACGAGGAACAGTGCGGCCGTGCCCGGTTTCAGGGATTTGCGCAGGTTTTCGCCATATTTTCCATACAGATCGGAACCTTTCTGGAGCGACTCCTCGCCAAACTGGTAGGAAACACTCACTTGTCCGTCTTTGTCGAACAGCTGATAAACCTTGGTGGCGGCATATCCGGTCGTGCCCAACAACAGGACGCCCCAAGCCAACGAGGCGATGCTGTACCTCTTCATGTTCAAATAGATCTGTTTCATCATTCCAACTCCTCCTTCTGTTTCGATCCGATTCAAAACACTGGCTTTCAACCCTTGGGGTTCCCGGACCCCTTTCGCTTCTTCCTTTAATGCTTCACCGATACGACGTTCAATGTCCATGTTGGCTGTTCTCCTTTCCCCAAGCGAAAGATGAATTCTGTTGACTGCGGCGCAATCGTTTTAAGGCAGAATGAAGCCTGGATTTGACCGTTCCCACCGGAACCCCCAGAATGCTGGCCACCTCATCCTGGGAATAGTCGTGAAGGTAGCGCAGAACAACGACCTGTTTCAATCTGAACGGGAGACCGTCAATCTTCTGCAGCAGATGCCGGTTATCCAGTTTGTCGACAAGATCGGGAGCAAAGTCATGCTGAACCTCCACAGCGTGTTTCCGTTCGCGGGCGAGCAGTTGAAAGGACATCCAGCGCTTGGTGCGATAGGCGCTTACTTGCCGCATCACCAGGCCGATGAGCCAGGGACGAAAAGGTCGGTTTGGATCAAAGCGGGTGAGCGACTTGTACAGTTGGATATAAATCTCTTGTACGACATCATCCCTGTCGGCCGTGTCCTTGACGAGAAAATGGACCGTTTGGCATACATCGCGATGGGTTAGGTCGTATAGGTCTGCAAATGCTCTGCGGCTGCCGGCCGCCGCACTCCTGATCAGTTCCAGCAATTCTGGATTGTTTTCCATCCGCTTGTTTCCTCCTCAGCCTTTTCACTATGTATTGCGGACTTTGCCAGATTTCGTTCGTTTTTTTTCAAGCCCCAGCATTTCGAGACAAGCGAAAAGAAAAACTGCACCTCCAGATGTGAGCAATGCCCAACAAATGGGATGCAGTTCATTTTCGAGCGTTTACTGATTTTTCTTGAACGGCCAACCATCATTGTTTTGAGGCGTGGCTACACAACTCGCCACTACATTTGGCCAACAATTTTCTTGATGCGTCCGGCGAGCGGAACAACGACGATACCGGCTACGATGACCTGAAGAACGTTTCCGGGGATGGAGCCGAATGGCTGTATCCAGTTGCTGTAAAGGATCACTTCGGTAAAATAATAGCCGACAATTTTAATAATCAGTGCGACGACCACTGCCAGCGTATTTACAAGCATTCGATTGCCAGGCAGCTTTTCGGAAATCAGGCCGGCTACAAAGCCCATTGTCCCTACGATGACGAATGTAAACGGTGCCCATGCTGTCCAACCGGAGACCAGATCGAACAAGCCCATTCCGAAAGCGCCTGCTATGGCTCCTGTTTTTCTGCCGTAAACAAAGGCTGCGACAAACAGGGGCACGTTCCCCAGATGAATCAGCCCGCCGTTCCCCATGATGGGCAGCCTTATGTTGATAAACATGGTCGCTGCGAAGGTGATTGCGATGAAGAGGGCATTGATGACCAAGGTTTTTGTTTTCGAATCGGTTTTGGTTGTTTTTCTCGGTGAAAATGTAGAATCCATATGATAGCCTCTTTCTTTTTTACCCACTATCATACTAGGAATTAGACACTTAATAAATGATTTATTTTCAGGTAAATAATCACTGCCCACACTCACCCCCTATTGAGAAACGTTCGCACTATATGAACGGGCGACCATTCCGTGTTCGAGGCCGCGATGATCGGATACCGGGTAGGGAAAAGCTCATCTGTAATTTCGTGAATGTCTTTTCCCTGTTCGGAAAGGGCGAGTATCTTCCCTTCTATTTCCTCCAAATAATCGATTTTCAACTGAATCCATTTTTTTGCGTCCGCTACATAGCCGGCATGACAGCAGTACATCTCGTCAAAATCATAGGAGCGGATTTTTTTTAACGAGTCGAGTGTCGAAAGGATATTTTCATCGATGAGGATGAGCTTTACTTTCGGCGCGATGTATAAATCTCCGGTAAAAATAGCGCCTCTGTTTCGGTTGTAAAGCGACACATGGTCTTTCGTGTGCCCGGGCGTTTCGATGACTTCCCATGTATCGTTGCGGGATGTAAATGTTTTGCTGATCGGTTGGGATGCAAATGTTTCTGGCTGTCCCCAAAATACCCTGCGATATGTGGGGATGCGCATCGGCTGTTCCGTTGCATGTGTGGACATCTGATGGATATAGATGGGAGCTTTCCGTTGCAAATACGCTGCATTCCCTGTATGATCCTCGTGGAAATGGGTCAGTACGACTTGATCGAAATCGGCTTTTTCGAAATACGGCTGAAACTGCTCATATAAAGACTGCGAACCCGTATCGATTAATACTCCATCGACCGTAAAGCTATAGACGGTCAATGAAATGAACGACGCATCTATCGTGCACCTCGCCATGAGCACATCATTTTCCTGTAAGATTTCTCCGCTTTTTTCCACTTGATACATCGAATCACTCCTTTTTTATACTATACCAGCATTTCAAGTGAGTGAATAGTCATTCATTTTCAACCGCCTACACTTTCCCGCTCCCCGGACAGGACCAAGCCGATGTGTTTGCCCGACATCCGCTCGAGCGTTGCCGTTGATTGGGGATAAAAAGCTGCGTAATAGCAGAATCCGGCAATCGCGGAGAAAGCCCGCAATATACTCGTCCCCAAAACGCAGGGACACCTCATGACCGGCTTGCTCTGCCCCATGTCGGGACGGCTTGGGCAAAGGCGGCGGTATTGCCATTACGCCTTGGACTGCTGACGAGTACTTCGTTTAAAGTAATTGACACTGATTGATTGTCCATTGGCGCAATTTGGGCACCACACGAAAAAAGCTCCTTTCGCAGGAGCTTTTTCACTTATGGCCTTCCTCTTTTCGCGGCCTCACCCGATTTGTCGGCACAGCCTCATTCGGATCGTCCGGCCAGTAATGCTTCGGATACCGCCCCTTTAAATCCTTCTTCACTTCAAAATACGTATGCCGCCAAAAACTGGCCAGGTCGCGTGTGACCTGCACCGGCCGTTGCGCCGGTGAGAGCAGGTGCAAGGTTACCGGCACTCTCCCGCCAGCGATACGGGGTGTATCCTGCAGACCAAACATCTCTTGCAGCCGAACCGAGAGAATGGGAGCCACAGGGTCGCTGTAATCGACGGGAATCCGCGAACCGCTCGGCACGACAATATGGGTTGGTGCAGACACATCCAATACCCGCCGCTGGTCCCAGCTTAACGTTGCTTCCAAAATGGCCGTGAGATTCAAGCGTTTGAGATCGTTGCTGGTTTTCATCCCATACAGATGCGGCTCCAGCCACTCTCCGAGCGTTGCTTTCAACGCTTCGTCTGAGCAATCCGGCCATTGGTCTGCATCCAGCTGGCGCAAAAAGACAAGCCGCTGCTGCAGCTGGCGTGCCGATTTGGTCCATGGCAACAGATCCAGTCCCTCCAACGCGATTCCTTCCATCAAAGCAGCCGCAATCTCACCGGGGTCTGCGTCGACAAGTGGCTGTTCTTTCATGACCAACGCCCCCAGTCGCACCCGTCTTCTCGCCTGAACGCCCTTTGCCTCTGTGTCCCAGGCGATTACCGTCTCTTCCTGAAGCAGTTCGCTGCAATAGCGTTCCAGCTCATCGCGTTCAATCGCGGCGGCAAGAAAAATCCTGCTATCCGCCCCCTGATCGTCCAGCTCCGCTGCAACCAGATATGTCGCGTTGGACAATGGCTGTGGCGGCCCGTCGATCACTGCTCCCCGACCATTGCTGAGCAAAAAGCGACCGTTTCCCCTGCGCTGAGCGATCCGATCCGGATAGGCAAACGCCAGCAGCAAACCGCACGCATCAGCATGCCTGTCGTCGGTTTCAACCAGACGCAGCTCGCGTTTCAACTGCTGCGCCTCGTGCCAAATCCGCTTGCAGGCCGCTGTATCGGAGCTTGCGTATTTCTGCCCATGACTCACTTCTGATCCTGTCGCAACAGCTCGCAGGACCTCCAAACGCAGCCGCAAATCAACATCATCACGTCTGTAAAAATCTCGCTCCGCAAGCATTGCGGCCAACTCGCAGGCCACACCTCCGTATCCGAGCGGCATTGCCGCAAGGATCATATGCGCAAGCCTCGGCGTCAGCCCCATTTCCGCCATCTTCCGTCCATGCGGTGTAGCGGCATGACGATCCGTTACTGCTCCCAGCTGCTGCAAAAGGCCAAGCGCCTGTGCATAAGCAGCGGCAGGGGGAGGATCGAGCCAGCTTAACTCGGCCGGGTCAGCCACACCCCAAACGGCAAGCTCCAATGCAAGTGCCGCCAGGTCTGTCTCTCTGATCTCGGGCGAGCTTCGCGGCTGCAAGCTTTGATCTTCCTGCTCCGTCCACATCCGATAGCATACGCCAGGCCCCAAACGCCCCGCTCGCCCTCTGCGCTGGTCTGCCGATGCCCGCGACACCGGAACGGTTATGAGGCGCGTCATTCCCGTTCGCGGCGAAAACTTCGGTACACGCATGAGCCCGCTGTCAATCACGATGCGAACCCCCTCCACCGTCAAACTCGTCTCGGCGATCGACGTGGCCAGGACGATTTTCCGCTCGTTTGCACGCCCTGGCGAAATCGCTCTGTCCTGCGCTTCTTGCGACAGATTGCCATACAGTGGTGCGATGACGACCTGCTCGGGAATCCCCGCTTCAGCTAGCATGCTCTGCACCCTGCGGATTTCCCCCGCTCCTGGCAAAAAGACAAGCACATCGCCCTCATGCTTCTCCATCGCCTGGACAATACTGCGCACGACTGCAGACTCCAATCGCCCCTCGAGCCTCCGCTCTAAAAAATGCGTTTCGATTGGAAATACGCGTCCTTCGCTGTTGATCACCGGCGCCCCTCCGAGCAGGGCTGCCAGCGGTTCCGCTTCCAGCGTCGCCGACATGATCAGAATGCGCAAATTGTCGCGCAGGATGGCTTGGGACTGCAAGCAAAGCGCCAATCCGAGATCGGCATGCACATTCCGCTCGTGAAACTCGTCAAAAATGACGATCCCTACCCCTTCAAGCGCAGGATCAGCCTGCAGCATTCGGGTTAACACGCCTTCGGTGATGACCTCGATGCGGGTGTTCGGTCCAGCCTTTGTATCGTTTCGCACACGGTAGCCGACTGTTGCCCCGACCTGTTCGCCAAGCGATGCCGCCATGAAGCGCGCTGCTGCACGCGCTGCCAATCGCCTTGGTTCCAGCAAAATAATCCGTTGATTGGCAAGCCATGGTTCAGCCAACAAAGCCAGCGGGACACGGGTCGTCTTGCCCGCTCCCGGCTGCGCAGTCAAGATGGCGTTCCGCTTTGTCAGCAGTGTCTGCAATAGCTCCGGTACTACCTGATCGACAGGCAATTGATTCATGGATTCCTTCACCTCATTTTGTTCACCTCCAAATTCTAGCTGAATCCCGGGCATAGGGACAAGGCAAATGCATGAGGCAGGGCATATAAGGTTATATTGATATTTTCCTTCCCAATCTTTTACATTCTCTTATAATAGACATAAGAACCGTTTGGGAGGATATCCATGAAATTACTGGAAAAAATAATCGTGTGCCTGACGTTGGCTATCGGTATTGCGATTCTCGGGTTTTTCGCGATGATTTTTACAGCGCTGAACGGCGGTCAGAAATTCTACACGCCGCTGACGATCGTCATCGCCGTTGCCCTTATCGTGTTTGTGATCGTTCGCATGTTCACTCGCATCCGTCCCCGAATTTTCAAGGGAATGCTTGTCGGTTTTTTTATCGCTGTCGCCGTGAGCATTACCGGATACGAGATCAATGACGCGTATGTGAACAGCATTCCCACCGTGGCTGAGCAAGACGTTGATCTGACAAGGTTCCAGCCTTTCCGGGAAAATAACCAACTCAAAACGCTGGACCAGCCCTCGACCCTTACGCTTTCTTCCGATCTGCCGAAAATGGACGGGGCGACGGCGCTGTATCCGTTGTATGCCGCTTTTGCCCAAGCTGTATATCCCCAAAAGGAGTACAGCCTTGATTACGGCGACGTCATTGTGAGCAAGACCCCTGAAGCGTACAAGAACCTGATCGATGGCAGGGTAGATATCATCTTTGTCGCCGGTCCGTCTGAACAGCAGCTGGCCGAAGCCGCGGAAAAAGGCGTCGAGCTGAAGCTGACGCCGATCGGCCGCGAAGCGTTCGTCTTTTTCGTCAACTCGGCCAACCCGGTGAAAGGCCTGACAACAGCGCAAATTCAAGCTATCTACTCAGGGAAGATAACTAACTGGCAGGACGTCGGCGGCCGCAATGAAGCGATTCGCGCCTTCCAGCGTCCGAAGAACAGCGGCAGCCAAACCAGGCTCGAGAAGATCATGGCTGACAACGAGCTGATGGCCCCGCCGCAGGAAGACGTGGTTACCGGCATGGGGGGAATTATAGAAAAAACATCAGACTACCGAAACTATCAAAATGCGCTCGGCTATTCCTTCCTCTACTTCGCAACGGAGATGGTCCGTAACGGCAATATCCGTCTGCTGGAGATCGACGGAATTGCCCCGAATAAACATACCATCGCCGACAAAACGTACCCGTTGGCGGCAGAGTTCTACGCGGTGACCGCAGGCAGCAAAAATCCGAACGTCGCTCGTCTCATCGAATGGATCTTGTCTCCCCAGGGCCAATCGCTTGTGGAAAAGACAGGTTATACACCGCTCGCGCCTTGACTGCACTATGGCAAACGACGCTCTGGATATCGCGCAAAGGGCTTACTTCTCCCGAAAAGTTTGCAGCAAAGAAGAGTGCGCCGCTACCAGGCACGCACTCTTCTTCGCGCGCTTTCCGTTCCATCTGAACGTCCCTGCTCCCGCCATAGACGGCGCTTATTTCGCTCCCTCGATTCGGGCCAGCTCCTTGCGAACGATCGGGGCGACCTTGGTCCCGAGCAGTTCAATCGACCGCAGCACGTCGCGATGCGGCATCGTCCCGACATTCACATGCAGGAAGAACCGCGTAACGCCCAAATTTTTGCGCAGCAGAATGATTTTTTCCGCGACGTATTCAGGGTCGCCGACATAGAGGGCGCCGCGCAGCCCGCGTGCGGCATCGAACGTCGCCCGGCTGTAATGCTGACCCCATCCCCGCTCGCGCCCGATGACGTTCATCTGCGCCTGCGTCGGCGGGAAAAACAGCTCGGCAGCCTGCTCCGTCGTTTCCCCGACAAAGCCGTGGGAATGCGTCGCAATCGGCAGCGTGGCCGGATCGTGCCCGGCTCGTGCCGCTGCCCGCTTATAAAGAGAGACTAACGTAGCAAACGACTCAGGCATTCCGCCAATAATCGCAAAGGCAATCGGGAGCCCGAGCAGCCCTGCCCGGATTGCCGACTCCGGGGTTCCGCCGCTGGCAATCCACACAGGCAGCGGATTTTGCACGGAACGCGGATAGACGCCCAGGTCATGGATGGCCGGACGATGACCGCCGCGCCACGTCACCTTTTCTGAAGCTCTGATCGCCAGCAGCAATTCCAGCTTTTCTTCGAACAACTCGTCATAATCGTCCAGTTTATAACCGAATAGCGGAAAAGATTCAATGAACGAACCCCGGCCCGCCATAATTTCGGCTCGTCCGTTCGAAATGCCGTCAAGCGTGGAAAACGCTTGGTACACGCGAACCGGATCGTCTGAGGACAGCACGGTTACGGCGCTCGTGAGCCGAATCCGCTTGGTCATGGGCGCCGCCGCTGCCAGTACGACAGCAGGCGCGGTACCGGCGTAATCCGGCCGATGATGCTCGCCTATTCCGTACACATCAAGGCCGACCTGGTCGGCCAGAACAATCTCCTCAACCGCATTGCGCAGCCGTTCGGCATGGCTGATGACCTTCCCTGTCACCGGGTCCGGTGTCGTCTCCAAAAACGTACTGATTCCTATTTCCATCATTGCCGGATCGGCCATTTTGACTCTCCCCCTTCGTTATTTATAGTTTATCATTTATTTTTTGTTTCTCAACTTTTGTAAGTAAACCCTCCTCTCACCCGCATGCACGCAAACGCCGTTATAGCCACCGCTTCCATCAAACAAGGCACCTTACGCCGGACCATTCGTGCTTGCGCCTTTATCTGAAAGCATGATAGGATCAATGCAAGCGATTAAAATACCGAACGGAATTCGATATCTCAAAGGTGTGATTGACATGGAGCAAAAATACGCTGTCCCCGCACTGGATCGGGCCCATGCCGTATTGACGCTGCTTACGGAAGAGCCGAACAAATGGAAATTGTCCGATCTGTCCAAGCGTTTGGGCATCAGCAAAAGCACGCTGTACTCACTCTTGCTGACCATGGAGCGCTTGCAGTGGATCAGCCGGGATCGGAATGAAACATATTCGCTCGGGAGCGCCCTGGGCGATTTCGGCAGCGCCTATTTTCGCCAGTACGACCTCATTGAAGAATTTCGCCGAACGGCCGAACCGGTCATGCGCAAGCTCCAGGAATCCATTCAGCTGGGCCGCCTGGATGGCAGCGATGTGCTGTATCTGGCGAAAATCGAAGCTCCTTCGCCCGTCCAGATGGTGTCCGGCCCGGGCGCCCGCTTTCCGGCTCATGCGACCGGTCTGGGCAAATCGTTGATGCTGGATATGGATGCCGAGCAGGTTCGCCGCATCCTGCCGGAGGATCCTTTGCCCAAAATAACGGTGCATACGCTCGGCACCCGCGAAGCATTTTTGCAAGAGCTGGACAACGTTCGCAAAGCAGGCTACTCCCAGGACATCCAGGAAGTTGTCATGGGCTTTTGCTGTGTCGCAGCCCCTATTCGCCGCAAAGGTGAAGTCGTTGCTGCGGTCAGCTGCTCGATGCCGATCCATCATTGGGAAGGCAAAAAAAGCGACGCGATTGAAGAAATTTGCACTTTGGCCAGACGGTTGTCGACAAATCTCTAATGCCTGTCCGGTTTTCCCGAAATTGCAGCCAAAAAATTTGAACGCCAGCGCTAAAACCCGCTCTCCCGTTGATGGTCGAGCGGGTTTTGTCTGGAGAAATGCTTGCAAATGAGTCAGAATTGTCGCTGGATTCTGATTGACTTATGCGAAAAACTGTGGGAAGATGTTTTCAACGCAAAATACAGAACATCGTTCATTATAATGAACAACATGATGAAATCACATTATTTACCAGTCACACCGACTATCGTTTCGGAATTGCGGCTGTTCGCTTCCCGTATCGGTGCGGACTGTGTGAAAACGAGTAAAGCCCATCCGGTTATAATCAGTAAAGGAGTGTTTTTGTATGAACGAGTACATCAAAGTAGGCAATCTTCAGGTTGCGTCAGAGCTTTACCAATTTGTTAACGCGGAAGCGCTGCCCGGCAGTGGATTGACAACAGAACAGTTCTGGGCGGATTTTGATGCGCTCATCCACGACCTGGCCCCCAAAAACAAAGCGTTATTGACCAAACGGAACGAATTGCAGCACGCGATCAATGAGTGGCATAAACAAAACCGGAATCATTTTGAGCCCGCAGCGTACAAATCATTTTTGCAAGCAATCGGCTATCTCGAACCGGAAGTCGAAGATTTTCAGATTGCGACCGCAGATGTAGATAGTGAAATCGCCGTGCAGGCCGGCCCGCAGCTCGTCGTTCCGGTAAACAACGCCCGTTATGCCCTGAATGCCGCGAACGCCCGCTGGGGAAGCCTGTACGACGCGCTGTATGGAACCGATGCGATTGACGAGGATGGCGGGGCCGAACGCACAACTGCCTACAATCCTGTCCGCGGCGAGAAAGTCATCGCCTATGCCAGAGGCTTTCTCGATCAAGCGGCTCCCTTGGCGGGACACTCACATGCCGAGGCAGTGCAGTATGCAATCGTCGACAGTCAGTTGTCCGTTCAGCTTGCCGACGGGACAAAAACCGGCCTCATAGATACTGCCAAACTAGTTGGTTATCGCGGCGAATCTACAAATCCTGAAGCGATTTTGCTGCGAAACAACGGGCTGACGTTCGAGATTCAAATCGACCGGAATCATCCGATCGGGGCTACGGATCCGGCCGGTGTGAAAGATATTCTCCTGGAAGCGGCGCTGACGACGATCATGGATTGCGAAGACTCGGTTGCGGCTGTGGACGCCGAAGACAAGGTGCTCGTGTACAGCAATTGGCTGGGCCTGATGAAAGGCAGCTTGTCCGCCGCTTTCGCCAAAGGCGATAAAACCGTGACGCGAACAATGAACCCGGACCGCACCTACACGTCCCCTGCCGGAGAGCCATGCACCCTAAAAGGCCGCTCATTGCTGCTCGTTCGCAACGTCGGGCACTTGATGACGATTAACGCCATACTCGATCGCGATGGTCAGGAAGTTCCTGAAGGCATTCTCGATGCCGTTATCACCAGCCTGATCGCCAAGCACGATCTGTTGGCGAACGGTCGGTACAAGAATTCCGCTACAGGCTCGATCTACATCGTCAAGCCGAAAATGCACGGCTCGGAAGAAGCGGCGTTTGCCAATGAGCTGTTCGACCGGGTAGAGGATATGCTCGGTCTAAAGCGAAACACGCTGAAAATCGGGGTGATGGATGAGGAACGCCGCACGTCTTTGAACCTGAAAGCGTGCATTCGGCAAGTGAAGGACAGAATTGTCTTTATCAATACCGGATTCCTGGACCGAACCGGCGACGAAATGCACACGTCAATGGAAGCGGGCCCGATGATTCGCAAGCATATGATGAAAACGTCGACGTGGTTGCAGGCCTACGAACGGTCAAACGTGGGCATCGGTCTGGCGTGCGGCTTGCAAGGGCGCGCGCAGATCGGCAAAGGCATGTGGGCAATGCCCGACTTGATGAAGGAAATGCTGAAGCAAAAAATCAGTCAACTCGAAGCAGGCTGCAATACGGCCTGGGTGCCATCCCCTACCGCAGCGGTCTTGCACGCGCTCCACTACCATCAAGTCGATGTGCAGAACGTTCAAAACCGATTAAAAGAATCCATCACGGATTTGTGCGACGATATCCTGACCATTCCCGTTGTTGAGCGCCCTGAATGGAGCCCGGAAGAAATCCAGCAGGAGCTGGACAATAATGCCCAAGGCATCCTGGGCTATGTCGTTCGCTGGGTTGAGCAAGGCATCGGTTGCTCCAAGGTACCCGATATCAACAACATCGGGCTGATGGAAGACAGGGCCACTCTGCGCATATCCAGCCAGCACATGGCCAACTGGCTGCACCACGGAATTTGCACCGAGGAACAGATCATGGAAACGATGCGGCGCATGGCCAAAGTCGTTGATGCGCAAAACGCCGGAGATCCTGCCTACCGCCCGATGGCGGAAGACTTCGACAGCTCTGTAGCCTTCCAGGCAGCGTGCGAGCTGGTGCTGCAAGGCTATGAACAGCCAAACGGCTACACCGAGCCGATCTTGCATCGCAGACGCATCGAGTTTAAAGCCAAACAGGCAGCCAAAGCGATCTGAGAATAGAGGAGCACTAGGGTTTCCCGGAATTGGAACCGAATATGGAAAAACACGTAACGAGCTGTCGTCGGTTTTCAACCGGTGTTAGCTCGTTTTGTGTTCGTCAGCCGAATTTTCCAAGTCACGGCTACCGTTTGCTGCATAGGCACCAACACAGTCATCTAGGTATTCACCCGCATATGGTAATGCAGGAGCTTTGAGGAGCGAAGCGTTTCCACATACGGAAACTGTTTGGAGAGGAGCATGCACGCCACTTTTTAGGGGAGGTTACATTTTGTACAGACCGGTTCGAGGACAGACGAATGGTATCGCTACTCAACCAAGAAACTTTGTTGTGCTTGACATGAAGCAAGCTGACGTCACCGGGGACGGCATACCGGATCAAGTGATCTTATACGGAAATAAACCTGATGGAGCCGGAATTTTTGCCGATAACATTACACTTGTCATCCAAGACGGATATTCTCACAAGACGACAACCGTACCGTTTCAAAACAATGCTGGCTATAATGCCCGGCTCTTTCTGGGGGATTTCTCCAAGGATCATATCCCTGACATTTTGGTCAGTATCGATTCGGGAGGAAGCGGTGGATATGGCTTCTTCTACATGTATTCCTTCAAAAACAGCGTTCTCCGCAAAATGTTCGATGTCGATCAATACAACAAAACGCATACCTTCCGTGTGAACTATGAAGACTTTTACAAAGTAGGTGTAGGAAGTCCCCAATTGAACGTCTTCTTTACGATTGACATCAGCTACAAGGGTTACGAGTACTTATCCCAGTATTACGACGAAAATGGTAAACTCAAACACCCCGTCCAGGGAGAAGTCCTTGCTTTAGGTGCGCTTTATCCCATCGTGACAAACGAGAAAATGATGAGCTATGACTTGCTGGCGTTTCAACGGATTATTGGTACGACGAATGCCGATACATTGGGGTATGTCGAAAATCTTTTGACATGGAATGGCAGTCAATTTATATCATCCCGATTGTCAGTATCCATACCTGGTACGAAGCTGATAAGTCTCTACTAACCAAAAATCCCGTCCCACTCTGTGTAGTGAAACGGGATTTTTTGGCTCCGCAACCATTCGGAAAAGAACAGACCGACATTGGGTGCGTGTTTTTTGTTTTTGGCAGGTTTTAAATGATAAGGCTTCATCCACCTGACTCGACATCTTTCGCGCCAGACGAGTCAAGGAAGTAACTAAACGTACCTTTGACGCGTTGGTCGAGAGAAAGACCATCTCTGGGGATGAAGCCTTGTCGAGCTTTAACAGTTGCCAATCTACTTTCATTTCCCCGTCCCGATACTTGGCGAACGGGTCATCCGATTTTACAATCCATACCTTCTCTTTCCACACATCTACCGTCTCGGACCATGTCGAACGTAGGCCATCCTGCTCGGGTGCCCATTCCCATCAGCATCATATAGATATACCTGTTCAAACGCTTTTTCAAAGTCTTCATCGATCAGTGCCTGATAGTAGCGTTTGGCGATATTTTTCCCCTCCCGCTCGGCAAGAGTGTCGGGGCCTCCTGTCACGGAAAGAATGACAAGGCAGGCAAGCGTAAATAAACCGATTTTTTTCAAGCAATCTCCCCCACGATCCGTTGTCACTTGCAAACATGTCTCTTAGACGTTTCCCCGGCTCGTGTGTTTCAGCACGAATTGGTGGGACAGCCCCTGAAGCTTTTCCCCCCAATCCGCCGACAACCATCAAGGCATTAGTTTCCAGAGGCGGATTGGTTCTGGGAAGTTACGGCTTTATGACACTTCCCCGGACTACACAATACGGGTTATCAGATGCCAACCCAGTATAGTCATAATCAGTACAGTTAGATCGAGCGGTTTGCGATCGTGTAACAACCGGCCCTCGTCGGCGAGCGTCATTACATGAAGTTCGTCCACAAGCTGGCTGAGCCGGATTCATAATCCTTTGTACATTGTGCCAACGATCGCCTTTGCTGAAGGGACTGGTGTTGGTTATGGTAGTAACACCCCTGGGCGGCTCAAAATGCAAGAGTAAAACAACCGTATCCATCAAGTCCCATCCAAGAGCAAAGACATCCACGAAAAATAGAGGAAGATCTGCATAAGTTCTCGACATTTGTTGTGTAAAGTGAAAGCTGATATAGATTCAGTTTGTAAAAACAATAAAGAGGAGGGAATGAGCATTAAAATGAAACTAGTTTCATTCGGAATACTCTGTACGCTTCTACTTGTACCAACGATTGCCTTTGCAGAAAGTAAAATCGGATATGTAATCACGACCGGGCGAATCTGGTCCACGGTAGACGCGTTTGTGGGGCTGATGAACGCAATCTTTGCTGGGCTGTCTCTATCCCGCGCCATCCGTCGTATTGGCAATGGTGGGCGAAACGGGGCCATCATATCAGTAGTGGTGGCACTGGTCGTCATTGTTTATGCTTTCATTCATATGACCATGTTCCATGGTGATTTTGGCACTGGCGACGGAAGAGCTGCGGCTGTCATCGCCATCGTGATGGGGATCATTAGCATAGTTCTTGCCGGTATCACTCTGATCCGCTCCCGCCGCATAATGAAAGGAAAGTGATACAACATGACGCTTGTCCCTGATCCTTGGTGGTTGAGTGCTCTCCTCGCAGCTGTATTGCTCTTTGATGCAATCGTCTCAATCAAACCTCCTGCCTTTATACGCAATTGTCTTGACGGAGTCAATTTCCCACATGATTGGTGGTGGACTTTGATCGTCATCAAGCTTGCTGCAACAGCGGGTCTCGTCGCAGGGATTTGGATTCCGGGCGTGGCTCTCGCCGCCAATGTGGCGGTCGTTCTGTATTTCTTGTCTGCATCGTATGCTCACATCAGGGCACGTTTCCTGAAGCAAGAGTTTTGGATGAATTGCCTCGGCATTCTCGCCTTGTCCATCATTGTGCTCGTATTCGGCTTCCTAATCTAACGGATTGGGGTCAAGATGGCTTTCAGGCCACCCATATCTTGTTTGACCGGCATGCCGAGAAACCAAGCCACGCATCTCTCACTAGGGGCATTTTGAGTAACTTTATGACGAAATATCGGTACGATCGGTTCTACGTTCCGTAACTGTTCGGCGATCATAAAGTAATAGACCGGCGGAATCCCGGTCATTTTAGTACGACTCTCGGATAATCAGGCGTATGCTGCATCACAGTAAGCATAATCCAGAAGCATCGGCCAAAACAGCTCCGGCATTTATGTCCGGAGCTGTTTTAAAATTCAATGTTCGCAATCTGACAATTTTTCCTGTCCAACCATGAAATCGTTCGTTTTTCTGACGAGATACACGCGCCTCGGGTCGCCTGCAGGAGATCCAGCGAGCAAAAAATTCGAACTTTACAATCCGATATACGGAACCGGATCGACTCGACGGCCATTGACGAATATTTCAAAATATCCGGTGCTTTTTCCGGTGGAGCCACACACGCCGACCTCCGGAGCTGGCGGATATTGCGGATCGCAACCGTGTCGGCGGTTACGGGCTGGTGTACGCGTTGTACAATATCGCGTATTCGGTCGGAATGTTTGCCGGTCCGTTCTGCGGCGGATTTGCCGCTGACCGGACCGGCATCCAGGCGGCCTTGATTCTCGCCGGTTGCCTGGTTGTACTCTATATCTTGCCTGTAGCCTGGGCATCAAAAACCAAACTTTTCGGAAGGAAAGGAATGAGATCATGACGAGGCTCCCGCTTCCTCCGGGTCCCATGGGACTTCCCATTTTCGGTAACATGCTGGATCTGGGCCGCGACCTTCTCGGTTACATGACCAAATGCGCCGACACTTACGGTGAGGTGTTCCGGTTGCGCATCGAAAAGGACCGCGATACGATCATCATCAGCCACCCGGCTTACATCGAGCATGTGCTCGCCCAGACGAATCGCCAGTTCGCCAAAGGCTATCAGCGCGATCGGGTCTTGCATCTGTTGCTCGGCAACGGGCTGGTGACCAGCGAAGGCGAATTTTGGCTGCGCCAGCGCCGCTTGTCCCAACCGGCTTTTCATCGGGAGAGGATCGAACAATACGGGGATACGATGATCGAGTATGCAGGGCGCATGCTGATAGAATGGACCGACGGCGAGGAACGCGACATTCATGCGGATATGATGGGAGTGGACGATGAACATCGCGGCCAAAACGCTGTTTGACGTCGACTTGCATGATCAGGCGGACGAAATCGGGGAAGCGATTAACCAGGCGTTCCATGAATATAACGTTCAAATCTCCAGTGTGATCCGCCGCCTGCTGTCGCTGCTGCCAGTGTCTGTCCGCCTCCCGGGGGATGCCCGGCTGAACGAAGCCGTGCAACGGCTAGATCGGCTGATTTACGGGATCATCGCCCGGCGCCGTGCCGCCGCCGGAGACCGCGGCGACTTGTTGTCCATGTTGATGCAAGCGCAGGACGATAATGGAACCCGGATGACGGACCATCAATTGCGAGATGAAATCATGACCTTGTTTCTGGCCGGACACGAGACGACGGCCAATACGTTGACGTGGACCTGTTTTCTCCTTGCACAGCATCCCGAGGCGGAAACGAAACTGCTAGCGGAACTCCAGCACGTCCTTGGCGGGGAACCTCCGCGTGTTAACCAGATTCCGCAACTTGTCTATACACAATACGTCATTAAAGAAGCGATGCGGCTGTATCCGCCGGTATGGTTCATTTCCCGAGAGTCGACGACCGATTACGAGATTGGAGGATTCCATATCCCGCCAGGCAGCGAGATCGGCATGAGCCAATGGCTCATGCATCGCAGCGAGCGTTATTTTCCCGAACCATTGGCCTTTCGTCCGGAGCGATGGCAGGATCAGTTAGAGAAACGACTTCCGAAATATGTGTACTTTCCTTTCGGCGGCGGGCCGCGCATCTGTATCGGCAACAGTTTTGCAGAGATGGAAGCGACGTTACTGCTGGCAACGATGGCCCAACGGTTCCATTTCGCCCTCGCTCCCGAGCACCCTGTCGTCCCTGAGCCTTCCATCACCCTACGGCCGAAACACGGTGTCCGCTTACGTCTGAAAGCAAGATAGCGTTCGAGGAGCCGGGCAGTTTGGCAGAAGAGTCCTTTAAACTAACGTAATTATTCAGTGATAGTAATGTTTTAGACCGGAACCCCTTTGGGTACAAAGGTCCCAAGAAAGCAAATATGGCTGTCTCTCATTTACTTTTAAGAATCATTTATCACATGCTGCTACGAAACCAATCCTATACTGAATTGGGATGGGACTACCTCCCCAAGAAAGAAAAGAGTTTGGACTACTGGGTTCAACGAATCAAAAGTTTAGGTTATTACGTGCAGCTTCAAGAAGAAACCGCCTGAAAAATATCAGCGTTGTTTGCATAAGTATCACAATTTTAAGCTTTGTAAAATTATTCATAAAAGAACCGGGGATTCCTCCCCCGGTCAAGGCCTTTTATTTTCAGCTCCAACTGCTTGTTGTATCATTCATGAAGAACTGGAACGTAATGTTAAAATGGTCTTTCACTATTCCGAAGCAGGGACTGAATTCAGTTTCTTGTAACGGGAACATCACTTGCCCTTTTTCGCTCAATTTGTTAAACATTTCTTCAATCTCGCTTTGTTGCGTCGCTGTAATGCAAATATTCACCTGATTTCCGATTACATAAGGTTGCCCCGGAAAGATATCAGCGACCATCATATCATTTTCACCGGTTTGCAACACGGCATGGGCAATACGGGTTTTCACTTCTTCAGGCAAACCATCGGCATCCTTGCCTTCCCCGTACGTAGTTTTGTACAGCAATTTCGAGTTCAACGCTTCCTGGTAAAACTCAATCGCCTCCGCAGCTTGTCCATCCAGCATAATAAACGACGTTGTGCGCATTGACATTTAAACATCTCCTTTTAAATATATTTGTCCAATTTTTGTTATTTTGGACTTCATTAGCATCATATCGTACAATAGTGACAATACTTGTCGCAATACATGAAAAGGAGTTTATAATGGCAAAGTCCAAAAGACTGATCGAGATTATGATGGCCATCAACAAAAAGAAGTCTTTCAACGCCAAAGAGCTTGCCAGTGAATTTGGAGTTTCCACGCGGACGATTATGCGGGATATGCAGGAGTTGAGCGCGCTGGGGGTTCCTTTTTATTCGGAGGTCGGTCAACATGGGGGATATAAGATGCTTAACGAGAGAATTCTGCCCCCGGTTGCTTTTACGGAAGGCGAAGCGCTTGCTGTATTTTTTGCCAGCCATGCATTGAGGCACTACGCGGATCTTCCGTTTGAGGCGGAAACAGATTCAGTGTTGCGGAAATTTTACTCTTATATGTCGGAAGATATTCGGGACCGTATCGACCGGATGCGGAAACGCTTTGATCTGGTTACGCCGATGAGACAGGCAAGCACGCCTTATTTGAGCTTGTTGCTGGATGCTGCGATCGATCAAAAAGTGGTGCGCATGGAGTACGAATCGAAACAGAATAAGAAGTCAAGAGATGTTCAGCCGATCGGAATTTATGCCAGCAACGGGTTTTGGTATTGTCCGGCCTATTGCTTTCACCGCCGCGATATTCGCTTGTTTCGCTGTGACCGGGTTAGATCTGTTGAACTGTCCGAACTGAAAGCGGTCGATTTGACGCAAGTGCATACAGGAAACTGGGAGTCTTACATTGAAGAGGAAAGTCAGGCTATGGAACTTTATGTTGAGCTTACTGCAACTGGGGTGCAGAGATGCGAGTCCGAACTGTGGCGGCCGGCGCACAAAATACAAATTCATGTTCGAGAAGACGGCACAGGATGGCTGAGCAATCAAATCCCCGCGAGCAGCCTTCCATTTTTCGGCCAATTTTTTATTGGGTTGGGTACAGATGCAAAGGTAAAAGCGCCAGACGAGTTGGTCCATGTTATGAGAGAAATGCTAGACAAACTAATGGCGCAATATCGATAAAGATTCTCCAACACGAAGGCTGCTCGATTGGTCACGTTTTTGAGGTGACATGGCCCAAAGTTCCGCTAGCGCGTCAGTAAAAAAACGGATTGCACGAATGCCGGGCTTTTGCTGTCAGATTGCACTCCAGTTACTATCCTCGAAGTTTAGCCTCATCCCACTACACAATAACCAAATATTAGTTACCATAAGATTCCTCGCCTGTATTAATTTTAATCGATACTTCATTCCTGTAATGTAGTTCTAGCCGGCTCCGTCATCTTTTTTAAGCTATCGTTCCCAATAGTTCAGCCGCGTATATTCAATTTTACAAATAAACGCTGTACGCTCCGTTATAAAAAAATCCAAAACAAAAAGCCGGGGCTTCCCCGACTCTCCTTTACGAATCTTATGAAATTCAGTTCTTAGTTGGAACTGCTTCTGTGTCGGACTTGTAAGAAGATGATGCTTAGCAAGAATAACAAAGGAGAAGCAATAAACCATCTTGCATATCCATTTCCTGCAATATAGACGGACAGTCCTGGAAGAGAACACACAAAAGCAGCGCATACCAAAACAGCTCGTTTTTATTTACATACATTCTGTATGTATGTTAAATTGTATATATCACTGATCTCATTAAAAAGAGGAGATGTTTTTTATGAAGCTTTCTAGTTTTTATCCCGTTATTTTGACGGAGCAGGTTGTCGCCAGCTCCAAGTTTTACACGGATTACTTCGGTTTCGTTCCCGTATTTGAAGCCGACTGGTATGTAAGTCTGAAGCAGAATAATCAAGACCAACCGTTCGAGCTTGCTATTTTGGACGCCTCTCACCAAACGGTACCCGAACTGTTCCGAAAAACGGCGCAGGGCGTTATCGTCAACTTCGAAGTTGACGATGTAGATGCCGTATACGAAAGGCTGATCGTTCAGGCGAAGCTGCCTCTGCACTTGGACATTCGCGACGAACCATTCGGACAGCGGCATTTTATTACGTCCGATCCGAACGGCGTGCTCATCGACGTTATTACCGTCATCCCTCCTTCCGAATCTTATAGCGAGCAATATACGGAGAAAATTTGGTCGGACAAAGAATAAGGCGATTGGTATGAGTGAGTTTACTCCGTTAAAGCATTATTTCGGTGTCGAACTGGCCGAGCGGCTCGCAAGTCTCATTGTCCCGCATGATGCGAGCTTCCCCGCGAACGATTTCGTGGAAGCGGTAGCCGAACAGGTCGGCCCTTTGGAGTTAAAAGAAAGAGTCGCCGTCATAAGCCGCGAGTTGAGGCATTCGTTGCCTGCCGACTATATCGTATCGCTCGACATTTTGTTGCAACTTCTCGGACCAGAAAACGAAACCGAGGAAGGGATGTTTACAAACGGCTATTTTCTAATGCCTGTCGCCCATTTCGTAGAAGTTTATGGACTGGATCATTTCGACGTCTCGATGCGAGCGCTTTACGAAATTACGAAACGGCATACTTCGGAATATGCCATTCGCCCTTATCTTGCCCGCTATCCGGACGAGAGCCTCGCTTTGTTGACGACTTGGACGAAGGACGCCAATCCGCACGTACGGCGGCTTGTCAGCGAAGGAACGCGGCCGCGTCTACCGTGGGCCAAACGAATGGACCCGCTTTACGGCGATCCGAGACGCAATCTTGCACTACTGGAGCCTCTTTGGAACGACAGTTCCTTTTATGTTCGCAAGTCCGTCGCCAACCATCTGAATGACTTGACGAAAGTGGATAAAGACGCTACGCTGGACTGGCTATTGGATCAATGGGATCGCGGCGGAGAACATACTCCATGGATTGTTCGCCAATCGTTGCGGTCACTCATCAAATCGGGAGATGCCGAGGCCATGCGAATAGCGACTTATGGCCGGAGTATCGGCCGGAAGCGTAAATAGACAAGGAGCTGCATATGGATGAAACTGTCCAAAGCAGAACAAAAAAAGGCTACGATCCTGAAGCTGATGGAAGTAGCGAGAGAACACTTTTCAGAGCAGGGCTACGCTGACGCCCCGCTGGAAGAAATGGTCAAACAAGCCGGACTTACCCGCGGGGCGCTATATCACCATTTTGGCAGTAAGGAAGGGTTGTTTCTGGCCGTGCTCGAATCCGTTCAGCGGGAAATTGCAGAACGGATAGAAACGGATGCAGCTGCAAGTGACGATCCGTGGAATCAGTTGCTCCTGGGATGCCGTGCATTCGTAACGACTGCTGTCGAGCCTCGGAATCGACGCATATTGCTATTGGACGGCCCGTCCGTCCTAGGCTGGGATGCCTGGCGCAAGACGGACGAGCAAAACTCGATGCTCTTACTTCGGGAACAACTGCAACTGTTGCAGCGACAAGGATATTTGAAACCCATATCTGTCGATGCCTTGACGCATCTCCTGTCCGGCGCGATGAACGAGGCCGTGCTCTGGATCGCGGAAACGCCCGACCGGTTGCAATCGCTCGAGGAGAGTATAGCGGCAATCACACTTTTGTGTGAAGGCTTCAGGAAAAAGTAGAGAGGACACTTAAGAATCCGCAACATTGTCTGTTTCTTGGGGCAATTACCGTTAATAAGATGCATATTGCATAAGCCGGTTCTCCTCATATTGTGGAGAGAACCGGCATGATTTGTTATTCAATGTTCGTCATCTGACTAATATTTTGCCGACCAGCCAGCTCCAATCGTTCGTATTTCTGGTGAGATGCCCGCGCCCCAAGTCAGCTGCAGGAGATCCATTACACTCAAAAATCCGAATCTTTCAATCCAATATACGGAGCCGGATCGACGCGCCGCCCATTCACGAAAATTTCAAAGTGCAAGCGCAAGCCGGGACTTTTGCCTGTAGAGCCGCATACGCCGACAACTACACCAGCCTGCACGACATCTCCGACTTGAACCGTTGTCTGCGACAAGTGGGCGTACGTCGTCTTAAATCCTCCGCCATGATCAATCCAAACGAATATCCCCTACCCGCTTTTCGGGTTTCGTTCATCTTGCCAACCGGCATACACAACCTTATCGGCTTTGGACGCTGGAATGCGCTGTCTAGCCTGGCAAGCAAAATCGATGCCTTCGTGAGACGCGCCGCAAATGATTTCGCGCAGGAACCGATCCCGAAAACCGTGTCCAGTGTGATCTCTATTTTGTGCTCTACATCGTTATAGCCGAACGTTTGATGATAAACCAGTTCTCCATTTTGCGCAAGAGCAAGGATCGCGCCTGGCGTCTTCGTGTTATCCAAAAGCTTCCAAAAGCTTCCGAGCGTATTCTTCAAGAGATTGTGTCCAATTGTGGGTACTCATTTCCGTCACCCTTTATTTTTCATTTTGGAAATACAGTTTCCCGATCAAGCGGATAAATGGGGCGTTGAAGTCGTTTGTAATCGAATTGGGCAAATTGCAGGCATGTAAGTCCAGGCGAGTCTACCGTGATGATCCGGGCTGCGATCGGTTCAAAGGAAGCCCTAAAGTGTTGGCTGGATTTTAGCGCGACAATCTTATACTCCAAAACGTTAATGCCATGCAACAGGAAAATCTGTTCATCCAACACCTGCGATCGCACGGAACAAACGAGTATATCGATCCCGCCTACCTGCAGTCTTGCTGACTTGCCATAATCGACTTGACTTCCTTTTCCCATTGGGGTAGAAGCGATAAACCTTCCGTCCGACAAGCTTTTTACATAGGCAGTAACAGATAGTGATTCCCCGTGCAACGTATCCGTTTTACCGCCCAGCTTTACTTCGATTGTCGAACCGACGCCGGCCGCATGAGCGATTCGCGCAACACCTGGATCGTAGATAAAACCAAAGCAAGCATTCTCCAGCTTTGCTTCCAGCATCGCTTTCAGCAGATGCGTCCCATCTCCAGGTGTACCCCCGCCGGGATTGTCAGAGGTCTCATTTATTACAACAGGCAGGCCTTCTGCCCCAAGCGCTTCCTGTATGCCTTCTTCGGGAGTAAGGACATGCGGGGCAAACTCATCCCGCTTTTCCCAAACCAGTCTGGCAACATCCTCTGTCACTCGCTTTGCCAGTTCCTTGTCGCCATCTACGACACTGATAATGGAGACGCCGACATCAGGCGTATCGGTATAGGGGAAACCGTGAAAGAACGCGCAGTCGATGACTCCTGGCTCCTTTTCCCACTTGTAGCACGCTTCATTAATGTCCTTTGCAGGTGAGAGATTGGTCGTCGAGGTGGGGATAATCAGTGGCAGCTTTGTCAGATGCATCACGGGTTTGCACTCGCCTTTTACCATGCGATGGGCAACGTCAAGTGCTTCGATAGCCCGTTCATACATGTCCACATGTGGATATAAATGAACTCCAAACAGTGCATCTGCTTCCGATATCATTTTCTGCGTCAGATTTCCGTGCAGGTCGAGGGCTGCGGTAAGTGGAATGGAGTAGCCGATAACAGAGCGAACGGCTTGTAAAATCTCACCTTCCAGATCATCAATCCCCTCTACGACTCCTGCTCCATGCAGCCCGAGGCAAACGGCATCGATCTCTCCTGCTTGTTTGATACCATCAAGTAACTCATTTATTAATACTTCATACGTTTCCTTTGTGATTATTCCCGATGGTTCGGCAAAAGCAGAGAAAGTGGGCACCAATTCAATCCCCAGCTCTTCAGCCCGATCAATCATCCCTCCTACAAAGTCACGCACATTTCTGCTCTTTTCCAGAATCGCTTGTCCATGTTCCCACTCTAGTTGCTTAAAGGACTCTACTGTTGTAGGTACACTGGAAAATGTGTTTGTCTCGTGAGCCAGTACACCGATTGCAAATCTCATTTGTCTTCAACCTCCTTCAAGATTAAGCGCTTACATGAACCAAAATCAGAAGTGTTTACTTCGGTAACTATTCATAAACGAAGCGCATGCTTCGAAATCATTGTACTGTTCCCTTCCATTTTCTGCAATACTTATCAGTATAAGAAAACCTGGCTACGCCGAGCCTTTTTGAAGTAGCCTTAGTTGCGCTTATGTCGATAGGGATTTTTTATAAATTCCTATCGACCAAAAAAACTTGCGTACATTACGCAAGTTTTTTGCCTTTAGAGTCAATCTATATCAGCCCGGTTATCTGCAGCTTTTGAGCTGCTTCCGTATATTCTTGGAAAGTGAACACATCATTGAGCCATTCTGCAACGAAGGACTTTGCCCGGTTCACCTAGTTTAGCAACCAGCCCTCTGCATCGGCTGTGCTGGAAAATACCCTGAAATGGTTTCCCTTGTTCGCTTCCATCGCCATTTCCTTGAATTTCCCCTTGCTCTCTGATCCGTCCGTGACCACCATCGCTGTTTTGATATGGTAGTTCACGAATTTCTGCAGCATGCTTCCCGCCAAGCCTGTACGGAGCTTGAAAAAGTCCGGGGATAGTGCTTCGGCCTGAAGCAGCAGCAGGCCGGTGCTATGCTCAACGCACGCCGCCACCAGCTCCAATGCGTCCTGTTCGTGTTGGATCGGCGTTTCTGCCGGAATGCATTCGATGTATGTCTTGCCATTGCGTTCGTTTACCCGGTAGTTCACTCTGTTTTCCTCCTCTGTAAGGTTTTTCGCGCCGAGCTCCTGGCGAACGGTTTGCACCCACTGCCATTCATGTTTGTAGGACGTGAGGATGTTTTCGTGAATCATCTCCCACAAATAGCGCTCCCGTGCAGTACGGTCCGGGGCAGGAATGCCTCTGCGCTTTTTTTCCTGCAACAGCAAGACGTGCATGCTGATCTCGTTCTCATAGCTCGCCAACAATTCGTCCAGCTCTGTCGGACTCAGTTGATCCGCCCAGGCTAGCTGGGTGAGAAAGCTTTTTTTGTATTCCGGCAGATCAGGCGCGGAATTCACCCAGTGTTTCAGCTCGGCCAGCCCTGCCTCGGTTATCGTATAGATTTTCTTCGAGGGAGCGCTCTCCCGGTGCAGGACTTCACTGGTGACAAACCCGTCATCCAGCAGCTGGACGAGTGATTTGTAAATTTGGTTATTGTTGCCTGACCAATGCATGAATGTGGACTCTTCAATGATTTTCTTCATGTCATATCCGGTGGCAGGCTTCCAGCTGAGAATCCCTAAAATCGCTAGCTTGATTGACATGTCGGTTGCTCCTGTCCAGTTAACTTATGTTAATAATAACATATGATACTTCCTCTGTAAAATGCAAATACATACGATTTGGTGTGTTGACATCCTGATTTGGATGCCATATAATTACTTTCAATCGCATATCCAAATGTTACGATTAGAAATAGTAGAAGCAAAATGACGTTCCAGAGAGCCGTTGGTTGGTGCGAAACGGTAGTGTTGTTTGTTTCGAACTCGTCTATGAACAGCTGCCTGACAATGTAGGGTAAGCCGGGATTCCGCCGTTACAAGGATAGATGGTGATAGCCATCGAAAGAGATCATTTCTTTTTTGAAATGAATTAGAGTGGTACCGCGGGTTCAACCTCGTCTCTATACGTAGAGACGGGGTTTTTTTGTTGGTTAAAGTCCGGGTTTAACCGACCCCGCTTGATATATACAACATTCATGTTTGCATAGGAGGAAATGTAGAGATGAACCGTAACATTATCGTATTTGACACAACCTTGCGCGATGGCGAACAAGTGCCCGGCGCCAAGCTCAATTTACAGCAAAAATTAGAGATCGCTCAACAGCTCAAGCGACTTCAAGTAGATATAATCGAAGCAGGTTTTCCCGCCTCGTCTGCAGGCGATTTTCAGGCGGTTCAGGAGATTGCCCGCACCGTTGGCGACAGCGTCACGATCACGGCTCTGGCCCGCGCGGTGAGAGGCGACATTGACGCGGTCTACCAAAGCATCAAAGGCGCACAAGATCCGCTCATCCATATCGTGCTCGGCACGTCCAACATTCACGTCGAGAAGAAGTTCAGCCGTTCCAAGGACGCCGTGCTGGAAATGGGTGTCGAGGCGGTCAAATACGCCAAAACACTGCTTCCGCAGGTGCAGTACTCTACGGAGGACGCTTCCCGCTCGGACTTCGAATACCTCTGGCGGACGATCGAAGCCGTCGTCAAAGCCGGGGCAACCATGATCAACGTACCGGATACCGTCGGCTTTGCCATTCCCGAGGAGTTCGGCGAGCTGATTCGCCGGATTAACGATCGCCTGAAAAATCTCAATCCGGATGTCATCCTCAGCGTTCACTGCCATAATGACCTCGGTCTGGCTACTGCCAATACGCTCGCCGCGGTCAAAAACGGCGCGGAAAAAATCGAGGTCACGATCAACGGGCTGGGGGAACGGGCCGGCAACGCCTCGCTGGAAGAAGTCGTCATGGCGCTCAAGGTGCGCGAGAGCGCCTACCAGTGCCGCACCAACATCAATACGAAGGAGCTGCTGAAAACCTCCCTGCTGGTCAGTCACTTGACGGGGCTCGATGTGCAGGTGAACAAGGCGATTACGGGCGCGAATGCCTTTGCCCATTCTTCCGGCATCCATCAGGACGGCCTGCTGAAAGACAAACAGGTGTATGAAATCATGTCGCCTGAAGACGTCGGCGCTGAGAGCATGGAATTGATCCTGACCGCCCGCTCCGGCCGCCATGCGTTCAAAAACGCCGTCGAGAAGCTTGGCTTTGACACGAATGACGAGGCTGACTTTGAAGCGTTGTTTGCGAAGTTCCTTACGCTCGCCGATGAGAAAAAAGAAGTGTACGACCATGATGTGTTTTATCTCGTGACCAACCACCGCACGACTGACGCGAGCGACAGCCATTTGTACGAGCTGGCTTCGTTCCAGGTCGTCAGCAACGATCTGTATCCGACAGCTACCGTCAAATTGAACAAGGGCGGCGAGACGTTCAAGGGCAGTGCCGTCGGAGAAGGTCCGATCGAGGCGCTGTACAGCGCCATCAAAACATTGGTCGGTCTCGACGTGCACCTGAAGGATTACAAGATCAACAGCCTGTCACGCGGGAATGACGCGATCGGACGGGTCAACATCCGGATTGAGTATGAAGGCAAGATATACACCGGCCGGGCGATGGATACGGACATCATCAAAGCCAGCGCACTCGCCTTTTTGAACGGCGTCAACGCCGTGCTGCTTGATCTCGTCACCGTTTGATTGGTGACGTGGTAGTAACGGGGATAGCGGTATTCCGCTGTCCCCTTTCCGGTGTCAGGATCAAGCGGATAGGCAAACGCGGGTCTTAAAAGGTATTCCTCCCGGTAAAATGAAACAGTGGCCACCCATCCTCAATTAGAATCCCAGCTGATTCCGATCGGTGACGGGTTGACCATTTCAAAAGTAAAGTAAATGGTCATCAGTTGTCTGCAACGAAGGACGCAGTGTCCCTCACTCCGCGTCAGCTTGCCGCCGCCTGTCTTTTCCCGGTAGCAAAGCTGATTATCCCTGCCGCAAGCCCGAGCAGGATGACGATGCTTGCTGTCCACGGATGGTAACGACGACTGGGACGTCCAGCATATTGTCATCGTCGCGCATTCGCTGGGAGGCCTGCCCGCGCTGTGCGTGGCCCAGGCATTGTCTCACCGTCTCGTCGGTTTTGTCGCGGTTGGCGCGGCGATCCCCCGGAGCGGCAAGTCTTTTATGTCGGTTTTGCCGATTCCCAAACGATGGCTGCTACCGTTCGTATTGCGCAAATGGGGAACGCGCCCTCCCGAGTCGGCGATCCGCTCCGGGCTGTGCAACGACCTTGCGCCGGAACAGGCAGATGACGTGGTCCGCAGCTTTGTACCGGAATCGCTCCGGATCTATACGGCCCCCGTTCACGCTTTGCCCCCGACCGTGCCGAAGCTGTCGCCGCAGTCGGTCCGCATTCTCGACACCGGGCATTTGCCCATGCTCAGTGATCCCGATGGACTGCGTACCGTCCTGCATGGGTTTGTGGGCGAGCTCGTCGCGAAGCCATCAGCCAATCATTCTGTCGATCGACAATGAACGATGGCTTCGCAGGTCCAGATAGCCTTTTTCGCTGCGTACCAGCGGCCGCACCGGCTCATCATTATATACGAGGATCACTTCTACTTCTTCTCCGGTGTTGAGCACAGCGGTACTTCCGATGTAGAGCGAGACGATGTAGTGAACGAATACGGTGATCACTTCAATGTTCAACAGTCCCTTGCACCCGGCTTCCCACAAATACTGAGCCGCCATAAACGGGGACCTCCTGATCTTGTAGACACGGTCTGAGCAGATAGCGTCAAACACATCGGCGATCGAAATAATCTGGCTCTCGATCGGAAGCGGCGTTCCCGCTCGATGGTACGGATAGCCCGAACCGTCCAGGCGCACATGATGGAGCAGGGCGCACTCCGCCAGGATGCTGTTGCTTTCGGCCATCCGGGAAATCAGATTGTAGCCGTATACCGTATGCAGCTTGACGGTTTCGAATTCTACATTCGTCAGCTTGTCCGGCTTCAGCAAAATATCTTTGGGAATCAGCATTTTGCCGATGTCGTGCAAGAATCCGGCATGAGCCATCAGCAGGATGTCGTCCTGGTTTTTTTTCATCAGTTTGGCGATGAGGGACGACAGCACGCCGACGTTAATGGAGTGGCGGTACGTATACCCCTCAGAGCCGTCCAGCATGTACAGGGCGCGAAAGACCGATGTCTGCTTCAGTATCTGCTCTACGAGCGGATAGAAGGTAGTCGTTACTTCATTGACGGATGGCGTGTAATGCTCCGAAACTTTTTCAAACATTTCTTTCGTGCTTTTCACCGTTTTTACATAGCGGACAAACAATTCTTTATCCTCTACCGAATTGTAGAGCTGTTTCACCACGGAGTCCATCTGTTCACCGGCCAGCAGTTTATCCGGCGCAACCGCCTTCACCTGATGGACATTCTGTCTCAACAGCGTATATATGTCGGCATACTTCAGCAAAGTTCCCTTTGCCAGCAGCATTGCACCGGTTCGCGAAAAAACATCTTCCTCTAAAACGTGCCCGACCAATGTCAGACCTGTCGATTCCCATGCCATTTTTGTGAGCTTCCTCCCCTGGCCTGCTTTAGAAAAGCTTGGCTTATGTCCAATCGCGAAAGGCTTATCGCATTACAGGTAACCACCCTTAAGTAAACCACATGGTTCTGAACAAGTTCTGAACATTTCCCCAGCGTTCCATGGCGCGCATAAGCTGCCATATTGACATCATCATGGAGTCTTGATATAAAAAAAGAGTGAATAGCACTCACGGACCGAGAGTGCTAACAAAATGAACAGACATTCACTTTTTCGCCGGAAGGGAGATAATCCATGGAGAAAAAACAGTTTCAAGCCGAATCCAAACGGCTCCTGGAAATGATGATCAATTCCATTTATACGCAAAAGGAAATTTTTCTGCGCGAGCTGATTTCCAATGCGAGCGATGCGATCGATAAAATCTACTACAAGGCGCTGACCGACGACAGCCTGACCTTTGACAAAGACAGCTACTACATTAAAGTGCTTCCCGACAAAGCATCCCGTACGCTGACCATCCGCGACACCGGCATCGGCATGACGAAAGATGAGCTGGAAACCAATCTCGGCGTAATCGCCAAGAGCGGCTCGCTGGCCTTCAAAAAAGAAAACGAGACAAAAGACGGACACGCGATCATCGGCCAGTTCGGCGTCGGCTTCTACTCCGCGTTTATGGTCGCCGATGTCGTCACGGTGATCAGCAAAGCGCTGGGCAGCGACACTGCCTACAAGTGGGAATCGACAGGTGCAGACGGGTATACGATCGAGCCTGCAGAGAAGGATTCTGTCGGCACGGAAATTACCCTGAAAATCAAAGCAAACACCGAGGAAGAGAGCTACGACGAGTTTTTGGACGAGTACCGCCTGAAGGCGATCATCAAAAAATACTCCGACTTCATCCGCTACCCGATCAAGATGGACATCTCCGGCAAACGCCTGAAGGAAGGCAGCGACAGCGAATTCGAAGACTACCGGGAAGAACAGCGCATCAACAGCATGGTGCCGATCTGGCGGAAGAACAAAAACGAACTCAAAGACGAAGACTACGAGAATTTCTATGCGGAAAAACACTACGGCTTCGACAAGCCGCTCAAGCACATCCACATCAGCGCTGATGGAGCCGTGACCTATCAGGCGATTCTGTTCATCCCCGAGAACATTCCGTTCGACTACTACTCGAAGGAGTATGAAAAAGGCCTGGAGCTGTATGCCAACGGCGTCTTGATCATGAACAAATGCGCCGACCTGCTGCCCGACTACTTCAGCTTTGTCAAAGGCATGGTCGATTCGGAAAGCCTGTCGCTGAACATCTCCCGCGAGATGCTGCAGCACGACCGCCAATTGAAGCTGATCGCGAAAAACATCGCCAGCAAAATCAAAAGCCAGCTGCAAGCGATGCTGAAAAACGAGCGCGAGAAATACGAGCAATTCTACAAATCGTTCGGCAGACAATTAAAATACGGCATCTACAGCGATTACGGCAGCCACAAAGACGTCCTGCAGGATCTCTTGCTGTTCTACTCCTCCAAGGAGAAAAAGCTGGTCACGCTGGAAGAGTACATCGAGAGAATGCCGGCAGAGCAGAAGTACATTTACTACGCTACCGGCGAATCGAACGAACGGATCGAAAAGCTGCCGCAGACGGAGCTCGTCGCCGACAAAGGCTATGAAATCCTGTATTTCACAGACGATATCGACGAATTCGCGATCAAAATGCTGATGACCTACAAAGAGAAAGAGTTCAAGTCCGTATCGAGCGGCGATTTGGGCATCGAGCCGGATGAAAACGACAGCAACACAGATGCCGAGAACGGCGACAACAAGGAACTGTTCGACTACATGGCGAGTCTTTTGGCGGGCAAAGTAACGAGCGTCAAAGCGTCAAAGCGGCTAAAATCCCACCCCGTCTGTCTGTCAACAGATGGCGACGTTACGATCGAGATGGAAAAAATCTTGAACGCTTTGCCGAACAACCCCAATGTGAAGGCAAACAAGGTGCTTGAAATCAACATCCATCACGACGTGTTCAACTCGTTGAAAGACGCTTTTACCCATGACAAGGAAAAGCTGAACCTGTATACGGGGCTTTTGTACAACCAGGCGCTGCTGATCGAGGGACTGCCGCTGCAGGACCCGGTTGAATTTACGAACGACATTTGCAAAATCATGGTTTAATGAAAAAGAGCCGTCTTAAAAGCAGTTTTTCACTCCTGCCAACAGATGGCCCTTGTTTCCTATACGATGGCGAAAAAAGGTCGAATCAGGGGCCTAAACCTGCTCCTGAACTCGACCTTTTTGGTTCCTTCTTGCCCGCTTGAGCAGATTGTGGGGAAGCGAAAGCAACCTGACCTCCAGGCTCACTTGGGCAAGCCCCCCATCCCTTTATATTCTGAACTTTCCGACTACCGCCTGTAATTCATCTGCCAGGTCCGCTAATTGTTTTGCCGAACAAGAGATTTCTTCCATGGATGCCAACTGCTCTTCCGTCGACGCGGAAACATGCTGCATTCCTGTGGTAACGTGCTCCGAAATCCGGAGAACATTTTGCATGTCATCAACGCCCATGCCGATTTTAGCAGACAGCCGCTGCAAGGCGTACGTTTCTTCTTCTATGTGCTGCGAAACCTGTTGAATGGATCGCTCGATCTCAAGGAACATTTCTCCCGCCGTTTGGGCAATCTGCATCCCGACAGCCACTTCATTTTCCCCTGAATGCATCGATTCCGCCACGTTGCGGGTCATATCCTGAACATTTTTGATGATTTGGATAATCTGGCCTGTTGAGGAGGTGGATTGCTCCGCCAATTTTCGGATTTCATCCGCCACAACGGCAAAACCTCTTCCGTGTTCACCGGCTCGGGCTGCTTCAATCGCAGCATTAAGGGCCAGTAGATTCGTTTGCGAGGCGAGCTTGGAAATCACCTCGATAATCTGTTCGATTTCCTTTGAATGTTGCCCCATCATGACGATCATTTCCGCCAGTTGATTGATGGAAGCATGGATGGAGTTCATTTGGTTTTTCGTCGACTGGATGCCGTGATTGCCGCGAATAGCCTTTTCTGCGGTTTCTACGGAAAGGGTGGCTGTTATCTCCGCAGCATTCATAAAAAGTTGAATCTGATCGGGAAGCTCATGGATGGAGCTGACGCTTTCTTCTACATGGTGGAGCTGCTTGTCCGAGCTGGCCGCTACCTGCTGAATCACCTCGGTAATACTTCCCGCCGCTTTGCCGGTTTGCTCGGCACTCGCCTTCAGCCGTTCAGAATAGGCGGCCACATGCTCGGCACTGGAAATCAACTGCTGGACCAATTCGCGAAGATTGTTCTTCATTTCATTGAATCCATAGACGAGCCGACCGATTTCATCTTTCGAGCGTGTTTGCACATCGTCGATGGTGATGTCGCCTGATGCGATTACTTCAATCGCCTTGGCAAGCGACTCCAACGGCCTTGAAATCGAGCGGGATATGGCCATTCCGATCCAGATGGCCGCAATAAAGACGGCTGCGCTAATGGAAATCAAGATGGAAGTCGTTGCGGTTACATGCTTCCTGTTTGTTTCCTTTTCCAGGTTTACGATTTTTTCCAGGTGAATGGTAATTTCCTCCGACATGTCAATCATAATTTTGCCGAATGGAATCACGCTATGAACGGCTTCCGCCTTTGCAGCCTCCATGTTTTTCAGGCTCAGCTCAACGACGCGGTCAACCTTTTGCCGAAACATCTGGTTCAGTTCCTTCAAATATTGTATTTTGGCCTTCCCTTCATCGTTTTCCATCAATTCGAATGATCGCGCTAACAGTTCGTCGATTTTTTCACTGTCCTGTTGCAGCATCGACAGGTAGTCCTGATGCAGTGTCAGCAAGTAATTATTCAAATTATTGTTACGCTGGACGACATAAAATTCAATATTTTTTACATAATCCTGGAGGACGACTGTTTGATTCAATACATTCAGGTACGATTGATTGATTTGGCTTAAAAAATAGTAAAAGATCCCGCTCGTAATCCCAAACAATATGGCAATGAATAAAAAGCTGCCGATTAATCGTTTTCCAATTGACCTCTGCACGATGCTTCACCTTGTACTTGTGAAATAGTAGGAATAAGTAAGAAAGAGGAAGAGTTACCTTCCTCTGTTACTGCCCAAGCTTTGCTTTCAGGTCTTTTAATTTTTCTTCGGCATTTTCTTTTGTTATAATATCCAACCCACTGTCGATCCGCTTTTCCACCTGCTCGCCTTTAATCGCTTTCAGTGCATTTTTGACCCCCAGGTATCCCATGTCATAAGGCTTTTGGGCAACGGAAGCGAACAAAACTCCTTTATTTACCGACTCAACCGCCTCAATAATCCCGTCAACACCGACTACTGGAATTTTCAGCCCCTTCGCTTCCGTCGCTCTCACGGCTCCTAATGCCATTTCATCATTGGCACAAACGACCGCTTTGATGTCCGGGTGGGCTTGCAAGATATTTTCCATAACCGATGTAGCCTTCACGCGGTCCCAGTCAGCAGATTGGGAAATCGCAATTTCCAAACCCGCTTCCGTCAACCCTCTTTTTGCCCCGGCAATCCGCGTTTCGCTGGCATACGTCCCGGCGATTCCTTCGAGGATTGCAACCTTATCTCCCTTGTTTAGCTGTTTGGCGATCAGTTGAGCTGCCGTATAGCCAGCCTGGTCATTGTTCGTCCCGATATAGGATGTTTTATCTTCCCAGTTCGGTACGTCGGTATCGGTCAGTATGACGGGAATCCCTTTCTCTTTATATTTCTTTAATACAGGAAGAGCGGATTCCGGTTGAGACGGCATTAATACGAGAGCATCAGGCTTTTCATTCAACGTCGTTTCAATCATATTCACCTGTTCAATGACTTGCGATTGGCTTGAAGGAGCGATTACTTTCCCATCGACGCCAAATTCTGCAAAAGCAGCTTTTGCCCCCGCTTCCATAAACTTAAAATATTGCGCGCTCAGTTCCATCAAAATGACGGTCACTTTTGGCTTTCCGCCGGAAGAAGCTTGTTGATCTCCGGCAGCCGCGCCGGCACCTTTGTCGGCTTGTCCCGAGCAACCAGCCAGAACCGACAACATCATGGTCAAAATCAATGGAATCGCAAACAGTTTTTTCATAATGAACCCCCATATAAATGTACTATGTTGCAATCATTTCATTCCCTGCTTTTCTCCAGACGAATTTCAACTCTTCAATTAGCGCGTCCCCTCCCTTTGCGGTGATCGACTTTTTTGAAAAAGCGCTTAACCAATCTTTGTAAAAAAATAAATCAACAATCCGGCAACATCATGTGTGTCATCGTCACAATGCGCACCAATACGCACTATTCCAGATGATTCATTCACACAACTGTTTGGTTAAGCGATTTACCTATTTGCATTATAATATAGAATGTTTTTCGGTGTAAACACTTTCATTTTTGAAAAATCAAAATCGATAAAATATTGGGGTTCCGCCTGGGTTCGCTCTTGCACCAGTTCAATTGCGGCTTTCAAAATGTGCAGATCCTTTTTGATACGTTCGACCGGGCTGTCATTTGCCAAACGCAACGGCAGCTGATTGCAATAATTTCCCAAAGTGTCCCGCCCTGAATGGCTCCCTTTGAACAATCGGAATATTCCGTCAACTGATAGCGGATTTTCTGTAGCGCTCGTTATTCCCCGATCGCAGGCATAGTCGCAAGCATCCTGACTGTCCTGTGAATTTTTCGGAGCAGTCATGCCGGTCTTGTCCGTCTCTCGCACCGCAATGGAGGGGAACAGCGGCCAGCTTGCAGGCCCATTTTATTGGCACACTCCGGATGCGATTTCCACAGTCGCACCGGTCCGATACGATTTAGTAGCCGCTTCGGCGATGAGCAAGGCCGCCTTGGCATCCGTTTCCGTTACGGACGGTTTTTGCTTATCGCGGATGCATTCAATGAAATGGATCATTTGCAGCAGAAAGGCATCCTTGAATTTGGTCGGAAAATCGGGAATGATATCATGGGTTTTGCCTGCAGGCGTCAATATTTTCAGGTCATGGTGCCTTAACGAACCGATTTGGATCGAGCCTTCTGTCCCGATGACTTCCCCGCGAATATCGTAACCATAAAAGGCGTTTCGGCTGCTTTCCACATCTCCGCTCGCACCGGAGTCAAAGGTCAAATAGGTTACAGCCTGATCGACATCGTTGCATTCTTTCATAAAAGGATGGGCCAAAACGTTGCCGAACGCTGTTACGGAAGCGATTTCAGCTCCCAGCAAATAGCGGGCAATATCATAATCGTGAATGGACAAGTCCAAAAAAATCCCGCCGCTATGTGCAATGTAGTCAGGGGGAGGTGAGCCGGGATCGCGGCTGACTCCTTTAAAATAGATCGGCTTTCCGATATCGCCCGCAGCAACTCTTTTTTTCGCTTCGGCATAAGCCGGATCAAATCTTCGCATAAAACCGACCTGGCACAAGACTTGGTTCTCGTGGACAATCCGGGTCGCCTCGTCGGCTTCTTCCGCGGTTTGCGTAATGGGCTTCTCCACGAAAATATGCTTTCCGTTCTGTGCCGCCTTTTTGATCATGTCGCGATGGTGACTGGTCGGTGTGGCAATAATGACAGCGTCAATCTGTGGGTCCAGAAAGACATCGTCAGGGCGATTGGTTGATTTGTCTACCCCTAATTCCCTGGCAACTGCTGCGGCACGTTCCTGGCGGGCAGCAGCAACGGCAACGACTTCCGCTCCTTTTATTTTGGTGGCCAGATTCTCGGCATGGGAATAACCAACTCGTCCAAGTCCCACTACTGCACAGCGGACTTTTTCGGCCATGTGAACATACCCCCTTAAGGTACAAAGAGCATGACCAGAATGCCCTTTGTACCGATAATCATTTTGCTATTTCCCTAGCAGCCTTTTGGCATTGGCCAGTTTTTCCTGGGCATTGTCCTTCGTAATCACATCGATTTCCGTCACGATCTGTTTCGGAACGTTTTCGCCGCGAATGGCTTTGATTGCATTTTCAACCCCTTTATACCCCATATCGTAGGTTTTGACGGCAATGGAAGCATCCAATGACCCCTTCTGGATCGATTCAATCGCCTCAACGATGCCATCCATTCCAACCACAGCAATCTTCATTCCTTTTGCTTCGCTCGCTCTGATCGCGCCAAGAGCCATTTCATCGTTGGCCGCAACCACTCCCTTAATGTCCGGGTGGGCTTGCAGGATGTTTTCCATGACAGATACCGCCTCAACTCGATCCCAGTTGGCTGCTTCTGACGCAGCAACGGTCATTCCTGCCTTTTCCAAAGCCTCTTTGGCCCCTTGCACGCGCCTGGCGCTGGTGGGTGTGCCCGAGATCCCTTCAAGGATGGCCACTTTGTCGCCCTTGTTCAGTTTTGCGCCCAGTGTTTCCCCTGCTTTTTGGCCACACAATTCATCATCGTTTCCGATATAAGTCGTCTTGCCGTCCCATTCCACATCGCTGTCCAGCAGGACAACGGGAACCTTTTTGGCTTTGTACTTTTCCAGCGCAGGAATCACGGTCGCGGGTTGGCTTGGCGTCAGCACCAACCCATCGGGATTTTTATTCAATAAATCCTCAATCATGTTTACTTGTTCCATCACTTGCGTTTGATTGGAGGGGGCCATGACTGTGCCGTCTGCGTCGAAATCTTTGAATGCCGCTTTTGCGCCGGCCTCGATAAACTGAAAATACTCGCTGTTTAACGTCTTCAAAACAACGTAGATTTTGGGCTTTTGTCCGCCGGAATCTGCCTTGCTACTCTGCTGAGTCGAGGAAACTTCGGCATTTTGCGCCTGCTGTCCGCAGGCCGCCAAACTCAACAGGGCGATGCTGAAAATAACCGTTTTCAAAATGTTCTTTGTCATTCTGGCCCTCCACAACAAGTCTCTATTTTTTTGTCGAACGCTGACGCAAGACATCAACGTAAACGGCAGCGATGATAACGGAACCGATGACAACGACCTGCAGATCCGATGTCGTTCCGAGAAGATTCAATCCATTCCGCAGCACGGCGATAATGAGAGCCCCAATCAAGGTTCCCCAGACCGTGCCAACGCCGCCGAAGAAACTGGCACCGCCGATGATGACCGCGGCAATGGCATCGAGCTCGTAACTTATCCCGG